>CAYRKX010000041.1:4291-20517 GCA_964425185.1 uncultured Eubacteriales bacterium | reverse complement strand
CCTATTTGCTACACTCCCAGGCTGATCTTTTTTATATGAAAGTTGTTGGAACCAGATTTGAGCTTTTCGCTAATCTGGTTACTTTTTATGATGCAAACAAATGTTCTGCAAACTGATGCTCTGAATTTTGTTTGACTTAATGCAATTTTATAGGATTTTCAATAATTAACCCTGAAAAAGAGCCCAGTATCTCCAGTACTCATAGTAAAGACCAAGAAAACTGCCGGCCTGTTTTATCAGATTTGAATTTTTTTCGATTTTTTCTATAAATTTATAAACGACAATATATCTAAATATCTAAATGGCGCAGCATCTGGAGATGATCCAGTTCCTGCGCCATTTTTGACAGTTTTCAAGTATGGCTAAAAACAACTTAATTTGGTTTTATAATCCTGCGAATCACCCGGTAATCATCAGCATACCCTGGGTAATCAGGAATTCTCCGGCAAGATAAGTCAGCATTACGGTGAAATGCTTTTTGAATACGAGCTGCTTATCCCCTTTATAAAAGCGGACAAGGAAAAGACAGCAGTCGGATATGAAGAACAGAACAGCACCAATATAGGCTAAGACAGCGCCTGTGGAATGGTTGGCAAGCAGCTGCATTAATGCAAAGATATTCATCGTGGAATTGGCCAGCAGGTACAGGGACATATTGACGCGCATAACAGCTGAAGACGTCTTCCAGACCACTGACAGGATCAGAGCGGAAACGGCCAGATAAACAATGGAAACCAGAATAACGGGCGTCCAGAGCACATTGGCATAGGTTATTTGTGAAGCATAGGCCAAAATAAACAGAATATGTCCGGCACCGAAGCTGAAGCCTCCGAGTGTGACCCAGAGATTTCCCTGGATTATCAGCAGTACATCGCCGAGCCAGCTGGTAATAAGCGCCGACAGCAGAAGCCAGGAAATATTTCCTGTAGAACACACATAGTACAGAGTCAGAAATATGAGCAAAAACGGCTTGGTACAGGCGCGGCCGCGTTTTTCATCTTTCCAGCTGTAATAGAGATGCCACAGGCTCACTGCAATAAACAAACCTAAAAATACGTAGCGCAAAGAGAACTCCTTTCCGCAGATCAGAGCCGGCACGCTGCAGAACTCTGATTCTCAGTCAATTTTTATCATAATTAGATTCCTGATAAAATGTACCATGTTCGAACAACTGCTGTCAAGCGTACCACTGAGTTATAAAGCAAAAGACAGCCGGATTGTTCAATAGATCAATCCGACTGTCCTTTCTGTGCTGTATGAATTTAACGGTTCTTATGAGAGGAAACTTCCAGACGGGAAATTGCTCTCTGGAGAGCAGCCTGAGAACGGACATACTCAATATGGCTGAGTTTACCCTGAAGACGTTCTTTCGCCCTCTCCTCTGCCCTCTTGGCACGGTTGGCATCAATTTCTTCGGGCCACTCCGCAGTGTCCACAAGAGCGACAACCATGTCCTGGTTGACCTCCATGAAGCCTTCCGAGAGAACCGCTTCTTTCCACTCGCCGTTGACCTTGATTTTGACCGGTCCAATGGCGACGGTGGTAATCATCGGCTCGTGGCCGGGAAGAATACCAATCTGGCCTTCCGAGGTCTCAATGAGAATCTCCTCAACAGCGTCATTAAAAAAGTGACGCTCAGGAGTTTTGATGACCAGGTAGAAGGTATTTGTATCAACTGCGTTCGCCATAACTAGCCTCTCTTAGTGTCCCTTTTTCTGCAGCTCTTCTGCTGCGTCATAGACTTCGTCGATAGTACCCTTATTGTAGAAGCACTCTTCTGGAACATCATCCAGCTTGCCATCAACAATCTGTTTGAAACCGCGGATGGTCTCCTTCAGTGGAACATACTTACCAGGAATACCGGTGAACTGTTCAGCAACTGCAAACGGCTGAGACAGGTAACGCTGAATCTTTCTGGCGCGGTAGATGGTCTGCTTGTCTTCGTCACCGAGCTCGTCAATACCAAGAACAGCAATGATATCCTGCAGTTCCTTATAGCGCTGAAGAGTAGCCTGAACCTTTCTGGCTACCTCATAGTGCTCTTCACCGACAATCTGCGGGTCCAGAATCCGGGAGGAAGAATCCAGCGGATCTACTGCCGGATAAATGCCCTGCTCAACAATAGAACGGGACAGAACGGTACGGGCATCCAGATGTGCGAAAATGGTTGCCGGAGCCGGGTCAGTCAAGTCGTCGGCAGGTACATAGACGGCCTGTACAGAAGTGATAGAACCTTTCTTGGTTGAGGTAATACGTTCCTCAAGAGTACCAACGTCAGTAGCGAGGGTTGGCTGATAACCTACTGCGGAAGGAGTTCTTCCGAGAAGTGCGGATACCTCAGAACCGGCCTGGATGAAACGGAAGATATTATCGATGAAAAGAAGTACATCCTGATTCATCTGGTCACGGAAATACTCAGCAACGGTCAGTCCAGTAAGACCGACACGCATACGAGCCCCTGGAGGTTCGTTCATCTGACCGAAGACAAGTGCTGTCTTGTCCAGTACGCCGGACTCGCCCATCTCGTTCCAGAGGTCATTACCTTCACGGGAACGCTCACCAACACCGGTGAATACGGAGTAGCCGCCGTGCTCAGTAGCTACGTTGTGAATGAGTTCCTGAATCAGAACGGTTTTACCAACACCGGCACCTCCGAAGAGACCGATCTTACCGCCCTTTGCGTACGGAACCAGCAGGTCAAGGACTTTAATACCAGTCTCAAGAACCTCAGTAGCGGGTTTCTGTTCCTCGAACGGAGGAGCTTCTCTGTGAATAGCCCATCTCTGACTGTCGTCCATTGGGCCTTTATTATCAATTGTATCACCGAGGACGTTCATCATGCGTCCCAGGGTCTGCTCGCCAACCGGTACGCTGATTGGAGCACCGGTATCGACAGCATCAAGACCGCGCTTCAGACCTTCTGTAGCGCTCATAGCAACACAGCGCACGGTCTGTTCGCCAAGATGCTGCATAACTTCGGCAATGATGACATCGTCGTCGTTCTTTATTTTGATGGCGTTATAGATCTCAGGAAGGCTGCCCGAATCGAACTTAACGTCGATGACAGGGCCAATGACCTTAACAATGCGACCTGTATTTTCTGCCATTGTTTCATCGTCCTTTCTTATAAGGCTGCGGCGCCGCCGACAATCTCTGTGATTTCCTGCGTAATGGCTGCCTGTCTGGCCCGGTTAAAGTCCAGGTTCAGTTTTTCAAGCATGTCTTCCGCGTTGTCGGATGCCGTTTTCATGGCCGTCATACGGGCACACTGTTCACTGGTAAACGCCTCGACAAAGCAGGTGTAGATAATCCAGTTGATGTACTTCCGGACAAGGACTTTAAAGACCTCGTGCGGAGACGGCTCATAGTTCAGCATACTGTCGGAGACAATCTGATCTTTGATTCCAAGGGAAGCTTTCAGATCGTCCATATCGAGCGGCAGCAGCTTCAGGACGGTGGGAACCTGAGAGATGGTCGAAACGCAGCGGGTGTAGACCACATAGATATCGTCGTAAACCTCGTCGTTAAAGCGTTGCTGAATGATCTCTCCTATCTCCCGTCCCCGATATACAGTGGGGTTCCGGACCGGATAGACAAAGTCCGGATTGACATTATAGTCAGTTTTACGGAAATACTCCTGCCCCATTCGTCCGGCAATGAGAATTTCCACATTGGCATCGCCCTGCTCGGCAATGAGTTCCTCGGCCTTTTTGCAGACGTTGATATCATAACCGCCGGACAATCCCTTGTCTCCGGTTAACACCAGGATCGCTACATGACGGCGGTCTCCGGTCTTGTGAACCCGCTGATCGAAATAGTGGTTCTCGACATCTGCACTGTGTGAGAGGATATTGACCATGACAGTTTCAATGTCGTAGAAGAAACTGGCGGTCTCACTCTGTTTCTTTTTGGCCCGGTTCATCTTGGAAGCGGAGACAACACGCATGGCGTTAGTGATCTTCTGGGTCTCCTGAATACTTTGGATTCTCTGTTTGATCTCTCCAGTACTTGGCATAGGATCACCCGCCCTTAAACATCAAGAGACTGTTTATAGGTCTCGATATCTTTCTTTAATTTCTTCTCCATCTCCGGAGTGAATTTCTTCTTCTCGAGGAGTTCATCGAGAAGACCACGGTCAGTATCCTCTACAAACTTGATGAGGCCGGCATTGAACTCACGGACGTCTTCTTTCTTGACATCCATCAGATAGCCGTTAACAGCGCTGTACAGCATAACAATCTGATCCTCAACTTCCATTGGGGAGTACTGCGGCTGTTTCAGACACTCATAGAGACGCTCGCCCTGAGCCAGCTGATTTCTTGTGGTCTCATCGAGGTCAGAGCCAAACTGCGCAAATGCTGCCATTTCACGGTACTGAGCGAGGTTCAGACGAAGAGGACCGGCGATCTGCTTCATGGCTTTCAGCTGTGCATCACCGCCGACACGGGATACGGAGAAACCGACGTTAATAGCCGGCCGCTGACCGGAATAAAACAGCTCAGTCTCGAGGAAGATCTGACCATCGGTAATGGAGATGACGTTGGTCGGAATGTAAGCGGAGATATCACCTGCCTGGGTCTCAACGATGGGAAGTGCAGTCAGAGAACCGCCGCCCAGGTCGTCAGAGAGTTTTGCGGCACGCTCAAGAAGACGGGAATGCAGGTAGAAAACATCTCCGGGATAAGCCTCACGTCCCGGGGAACGTTTCAGCAGCAAAGATACGGCACGATAAGCAACCGCATGCTTGGAGAGGTCATCATAGATAATCAGGACATCTTTGTGTTCCTGATACATGAAGTACTCTGCCATGGCGCATCCGGCATAAGGGGCGATGTACTGGACGGTAGAACTCTGGTCGGCTGTTGAAGCGACAATCAGGGTATAGTCCATAGCACCGTAATTCTTCAGAGTGTTCTGAATGGATGCGATGGTGGAAGCTTTCTGACCAATGGCGACGTAGACACAGATAACGTCTTTGCCTTTCTGGTTGATAATGGTATCAATGGCAATGGCGGTCTTACCAGTCTGACGGTCACCGATAATCAATTCACGCTGTCCTCTGCCGATAGGGGTCATAGCATCGATGGCTACGATACCAGTCTGCAGCGGGGTATCGATTCCCTTCCGCTGGAGGATACCAGGTGCCGGGGATTCGATGGGACGAACCGCGTCGGTATGTATGGGACCGCGGCCGTCAATCGGTTTGCCAAGAGGATCGACAACGCGGCCGATCAGTTCATCACCGCAGGGAACAGAGAGAACCCGTCCGGTCGTTTTGACCTTCATTCCCTCTTTAATCTCGCGGTCTGAACCGAGAAGAATACAACCGACATTGTCCTCTTCCAGGTTCATGGCCATTCCGGCTTCCCCGTTCTCAAAAACAAGGAGCTCGCCGTTCATGGCGTCGCGCAAACCGTAGATTCTGGCAATGCCGTCACCGGACTGCAGAACATAACCGACGTTTTCTTCAGCGGTCTCGCTGTCGTAATTCTCGATCTGCTCTTTGATGACGGCAGTAATTTCTTCAGGTTTCAATTTCATTGCTTTCACCCTATATTTCGTGATTCGTGAAAGTCACATCAGTTGGAGACAAGCTCATCCTGAAGTGCTTTTAATTTGCCCGCAACAGAATCATCATAGCGTGTATCGCCCACCTGGACGACAACGCCGCCAATAATAGAAGGATCTACAACAGTCTTGGCCTGAACGCCTTCTGCGTGATATTTCGCGCGGAACTTATCAGAGATCTTCTGGATGATGTCGGGCTCCGCCTGACTGGCGGTAGTAATCGTAATATTGAGAACGTTTTTATAGCTGTCCTTCAGTGCTTTGTAATCTTCGCAGATTTCCGGAAGAAGACTCAGCCGGTCTTTCCGGAGCAGGAGAAGAACCAGGTTCAGAGAATAGGAATCGACCTGGTCCTGGAATATGTTTCGGACGGCTTTCGCCTTCTCCTCCGGGCCCTTACGGGGATTCTTTAAGTATCCCTGCAGGTCCGGCTGGGAATTCCAGGTGTCCGTGAGGAACTGAAGGTTGTCGAGTTCTTCCTCAACCTGGTTCTGTTCTTTGGCAAGCTGAAAAAACGCCTCAGCATATCGCTCGGAAATCAATGACATTATGCAGCACCGGTTTCATCAAGGAATTTGTCGACCAGTTTCCGGTTGCTCTCGTTATCGAGGTTGGCGTCAATAACTTTGGACGCGGCGGCAATGGCGAGACCGGAAATCTCGGCCTTGGAGTCTTTGAGCACTTTCTCATGCTCCCGCTGAGCATCTTCCTGAGCACGTGCCAGAATCTGACGGGACTCCTCCTCCGCCTTGGCGACGGTGTCGGAATAGATCTTGTTGGCACGGGCGGTCATGTCGTCGATGATTTTCTGACCATCGGCTCTGGCCGTCTTCATCTGCTCTTCATACTGCTGCTTCAGCTCAAGAGCTTCATTTTTGGCGTTTTCCGAGGTCTTCAGAGAATCTGCAACCTCGTTTTTCCGCTTATCCATATAGTTCATAACCGGTTTAAATAAAACCTTTTTGAGTACGAAGAAAAGGATAAGCAGGTTGATCAGCGCAAAGACACAAGTATATAAGTTAAGACTTTGCAACATGGTTGATTCACCTACCTGCTATCGTCAGATTTTTGCGGAGATGATGATGGCAATTACGAAACCGAAGATAGCGGTTACCTCGGCGAGGGTTGCGAAGATAAGACCGGTGGACATGATTTTACCGGAAGCCTCAGGGTTTCTGGCGACACTCTCGGAAGCTTTACCGGAGGCGATACCAAGGCTGATACCAGCACCGATAGCGGCGAGCATTGCGATTGCGGCTGCGATTGCGATTAATCCTGAACTCATAATAGTTCCTCCTCAAGTTAGTCATTGATGGCTTCCGATACATAGATGGAAGACAAGAATACAAAAATATATGCCTGAAGTCCGGCGTCAAACAAGTCGAAGAACGCACTTGCGATGGGGACAAGGACTTTGATAAACAGTGCTCCGGTATAGAGCAGATCCATAATTACCACGCCGGCGAAGATGTTGCCGAAAAGCCGGAGTGACAGGGACAGCGTTCTGGTAGCATAGTCCAGAATGTTGAACGGCAGCATGATGGGAGTCGGTTTTAAGAATCCCTTGGCATACCCCTTCAGTCCCTTATAGCGGATTGATGACATGGGGATCAGACAGATTGTCATCAGGGCCAGTGTCAGCGGGACGTTCAAGTCGCTGGTCGGCGGCTCAATTTGGAGCCAGACGTGAGGCATCCAGCCAGTCCAGTGATAGATAAGTTCCTTTGACGGTATCAGATTGAAGATACTGGCAATGTTGGCGAAGACCAGGAACAGAAGAATGGTACCGAAATACGGGACGAAGTCTTTTCCCTTCTTACCCATATTTCCTTCGAGAAGAGAATCGATGCCGCCGACGATTGTCTCTGCGACAAGCTGCTTCCCTTCCGGGACCTTTTTGAACTTCTTGGGTCTTACCAGGACAAGGGCCAGGACAATCATGACAACCATGACAATCCACATGACAACAATGGTGTCAGTGACAGGAACTTTGAGTTTCCCCAGTGGAATGGTGAACATCACATCATGGTTAAACAATGCATTTGTGTCCAAATATCAATGCCTCTTTTCCTTTAAAGATTTAAACGTAATAGTCTGTGTGAATGATTCCCGCTGCCTCGGCAATGATGAAAAAAATCACCGCCAGAGGAACCATCAGTACACCGGCTACCGCACACCAGAAAAAAAGATGGGAAAACCGGTATGCGAAGAACAGCACCAGTAAGGTGGCTGCAAATGAAGCGACCAGGAGCAGTACTGACAGCAGTCTGGTCCTTCCCCCTTTCAGTGGATCCATACTTCCGTACAGAAACGACGTTGAGAGAAAATTGGCGGCACTAAGGACATAACCGGCCATGAGACCGAGTACGCTGAAGAGCCTCCCCAGATTCCAGATCAGCATGACAACGACCCCGGCGGCCAGTAACACAGCGGCTATTGCCAGAATATGTTTTTCCAGTCTGGGATTTGCCATGACACGCTCCATAATTTTGTTTGCAATATGAAAATTGAAAAGCAAAATTGTTAAATCGTTTACATTGAGTTTATACCACTAAACAGAAAGTGAATCAATAAAATTTTTTCTGTTTTTTGAGGCCTTTTTGCGATTCATTTTCCTGTTATTTTAAGCATTTTTAATTTGCCCAGAATCGCTATTTTTTGTCGGCACAATTTGTGCAGAAAGACGAGACAATCGCCCGGACAACTGGCACAAAGCCAATTCCTTTACGCTGTAAAATATGAAAAATGAATGCGCCGGATTTTCATTTTGGGCAGAAAATGAATGAAGGTTGAAGTCCCCGCTTTCCTAATGACTTCCGGTTGTAGTAAAATTATAATGTAATATAAACTGAGGTGTGGATTTTTTTATGATTACCCGTCAAGATTATGATTCATTTCCGCGGATCATGGTAGATTTTCTGAACTACATGGGCGCCATCCGCAATAAATCTCAAAATACTATTTCAGAATATGCCATGGACCTTCGGACCTTCTTTCGTTTCTTGCTGCAGGATCGTGGAATGGTTCCCAGGGGAACTGACTTTGATACAATTGATATCCGAAATATAGATGAGGACTTCATCCGTTCCATCACCCTGTCGGATGCCTATGCTTTTCTCTCATACTGTAAGGACGAGCGCCATAATTCAGCGACGACCAGGGCCCGAAAAGTTTCTACCATTCGCGCCTTCTTTAAATACTGTACGGTACAGGAGCACATTCTGGACAATAACCCAATGCAGGAGCTGGATACACCGAAGCTGAAAAAGACTCTACCGAAATATCTGACACTGGATGAGAGCGTAGAACTTCTGGAAAAAGCGGCTGAGGGACCGTTCAAGGAACGGGACTTTGCCATTATTACCCTCTTTCTGAACTGCGGCATGCGGCTGTCAGAGCTTGTCAGTCTAAACTATACAGACATTCGGGACGATCATACCGTGAGAATTACCGGAAAAGGAAATAAAGAGCGGACCATCTACCTGAATGATGCCTGTATGGACGCTATCAACGCTTATATGAAAGTTCGGCCGACGGACGGTGTGAAAGACAAGGAGGCACTGTTTCTCAGTAAGAGAAAACAACGGATCAGTCCAAAAACAGTGCAGCATATTGTTTATACCGACCTTGAGAAGGCAGGACTGAAAGGATATTCTGTCCATAAGCTTCGTCACACGGCGGCAACCCTGATGTACCAGTATGGCAATGTCGATGTCCTGCAGCTGAAGGAAATTCTCGGACATGAGAATGTTGGAACCACTCAGATCTACACACATGTGGTCAACGATGAGCTGAAGGATGCCGTTAACGCTAATCCGCTGAACAGTACGAAAGTGAAAAAGAAAGTCAAACAGGATATCCGCAGCCAGAACACAAAAAAGCCTGCCGATGAATAATTCATCGACAGGCTTTTAACCTTTACAGGGAATTTACTTCTTTTCCACTGCTTTTTTGTCTCCGGATTTGCCGGCCTTTTTCTTCTCCTTGGCCGCTTTTTTGGCTGCATCCTGAGCTGCCTTTGCTTCTTTGACACGGTTGTCTGCAGAGACGTTAGTGGCAATAGCAGATTTAGTGAACCGGATCTTGTTGCGGTCTGCGCCGGTCTCAATAACGACGGAGTCCTCTTTGACCGAGACGATAGTTCCCATGATGCCGCCAATAGTGAGAATCTCGTCGCCGACTTTCATGTTGTCGCGCATCTCGGCTTCCTGGTTCTTCTGTTTCTTATCTCTTCTGGAGACGAAGAACATGTAAATAACGAAGAAGAGCAGAAGTACAATCATCCATACTGTCGCGCTGCTTCCTCCGCTTCCCGCTGAGCTGGAGCTTTTTGCAAGAAGGTTAAATGTGATAGCTGCGAAATCCATATCGGATTACCTCCTAATACCATCATAATCGTTAAATGACTTTTGTATTATACCATATGCTAAATTCTAGTGTCCAGTAAATCCACGTAAGTATCATGAAAAGCGGCAAACGTGCCCGCATCGAGCTCGTCACGGATACGCTCCATGAGCGTGTTGTAAAAGTACAGATTATGCATGACGGACAGACGGAAATAGAGAAGCTCTCCTGCTTTCAACAGATGGCGCAGGTAAGCGCGGGAGAAATTCTGGCATACCGGACAGTGGCAGTGTTCATCTATAGGACGTTCGTCTTTTGCGTATTTTGCATTGTTCAGGTTGATAATGCCGTCCCAGGTATTAAGATGTCCATGGCGGGCATTCCGACTCGGCATGACGCAGTCAAACAGGTCCACGCCGCGGTACACGGCCTCCAGAATGTTCCCAGGAGTACCAACTCCCATGAGATACCGGATCTTATTCTTGGGAGCGTAGGGCTCAACAGCAGAGATTATGTTATACATGACTTCCTTCGGCTCTCCTACGGCGAGACCGCCAATGGCGTAACCATCAAGGTCCAGATCAGCTATGTCCTTCATATGCTGAATCCGAAGATCTTCGTAGGTGCAACCCTGGTTGATTCCAAAGAGCATCTGGTGCGGGTTCAGCGTATCCGGCAGAGAGTTGAGCCGTGCCATCTCTTTCTTGCAGCGAATGAGCCAGCGTGTGGTCCGCTCAATGGACTTTTGGGCGTAGCTGTACTCAGCAGGATTCTTGACGCACTCGTCAAATGCCATGGCAATGGTGGAGCCGAGATTGGACTGAATCTGCATGCTCTCTTCCGGTCCAATGAACAGCTTGCGGCCGTCGACGTGGGAATTAAACTCCACTCCCTCTTCGGTAATTTTATTCAGCTTGGCGAGGGAAAATACCTGGAATCCACCGGAATCTGTGAGAATAGGACCATCCCAGCGTGTGAATTTGTGAAGCCCTCCCATATCCCGGACCAGTGAATCGCCCGGGCGGACGTGCAGGTGGTAAGTATTGCAGAGCATCATTTGTGTGTGGAGCTCATTCTTCAGGTCCAGGGCCGAGACGCCGCCCTTAATGGCTCCGGCTGTGGCTACATTCTGAAACGCCGGGGTCTGGACTACGCCGTCTACGGTTACGAGCTCTCCGCGGCGTGCGGTTCCCTCAGTTTTGAGAAGTTGAAACATATGGGTCTCCTGTTTAAGAAATCATCATGGCGTCGCCGAAGGAGAAGAAACGGTACTTCTCTTTTACGGCAGTTTTATAGCTCGCCATGGTCTTGTCGTATCCAAGGAATGCGGAGATGAGCATAATGAGCGTGCTCTCCGGCAGGTGGAAGTTCGTAATAATTCCATCCATGCATTTGAACTGGTAACCGGGATAAATGAAAATGCTGGTCCAGTCCTCGTCTTCGGCGATGCAGCCGAGTTTCGTAGCAACAGCTTCTATAGTACGGCACGATGTAGTGCCTACTGCAATTACGCGGTGTCCCTGTTTATGGGTCTCATTGATAAGATCTGCGGTCTCTTTCGGCATCCAGTAGTGCTCGGAATGCATCTTGTGGTCTTCCACGTTCTCCGATTTAACCGGACGGAAGGTCCCGAGACCGACATGCAGGGTAACTTTTCCAATATTAACGCCCTTGGCCTTGATGGTCTCCAGAAGTTCCGGAGTGAAATGCAGACCGGCAGTCGGGGCAGCGGCAGAACCGAGCTTGTCGGCATAAACCGTCTGATACTCGTCGTTATCTTGGATCTGCTCCTTAATGTAAGGCGGAAGCGGCATCTGACCGATCTCGTCGAGAATCGTGAAGAAGTTGCCGTCATAGGTAAATTGGACCACACGGGTACCGTCGTCCTTAATGTCGATGACTTCACCGGTTAGCTTCCCTTCCCCAAACGAGAAACGAGTTCCAAGTTTGGCACGCTTGCCGGGCTTGGTGAGACATTCCCACTCATCCTTTCCGGTCTGAGTCAGAAGCAGGAATTCTACTACTGCGCCGGTCTCCTCCTTCACCCCGTAAATTCTGGCGGGAAGGACTTTGGTATCGTTGATGATCAAGCAGTCGCCTGGCTCAAGATAGTCCACGACATCCCGGAATATGCGGTGCTCAATGGCACCGGTTTTACGGTCGACATGCATGAGACGCGCGGAGTCCCGCGGCTCTGCCGGATGCTGCGCAATCAGCTCCTGGGGAAGATCATAGTAGAAATCTGACTTTTTCATGGATAAACCTCCGGTTGACTTTGATTTCACCCTGTTATATATTTTTATGTAACCTTATCAAAATAACTTGATTATTATAGGGCAAAGAATCCCGGTTTACAAGGAGGTTTCATTCATGAAACAATATAACGTCGGAATTATCGGCGCCACTGGTATGGTCGGTCAGCGGTTTACAACAATCCTCGAAAATCATCCATGGTTTAACGTCAAGGTCGTTGCCGCAAGCTCCCGTACCGCAGGAAAACGGTATGAAGACGCTGTCGGCGACCGCTGGAAACTCTCAATTCCCATGCCGGAGAACGTAAAGGATCTCATCGTCATGGACGCGGACAAGGATATTGAGAAAATCGGCGAGCAGGTTGACTTCGTATTCTGTGCTATCAACCTGTCCAAAGAGGATACCAAGGCTCTGGAAGAAAAGTATGCCAAGGCAGAAATTCCGGTTGTCTCTAACAACAGTGCCAACCGTCACACCCCGGATGTTCCGATGGTTATCCCTGAGCTCAACCCGGATCATATCAAGATCATTCCGGCGCAGCGCAAGAGACTGGGTACAAAACGTGGATTCATTGCTGTTAAGTCCAACTGCTCCCTTCAGAGTTATGTTCCGGCACTCTATCCCCTCGATGAGAAGTTTGGCGTAGAGGATGTCCTGGTCTGCACCTATCAGGCCATCTCCGGAGCCGGCAAGACCTTCGAGACCTGGCCGGAAATTCTGGATAACGTTATCCCCTACATCGGCGGAGAAGAGGAGAAATCCGAGCGGGAGCCTCTCAAAATCTGGGGCCACATTGATGGTGATGTCATTGTTGACGCGGAGAAACCTCATTTCACAGCTCAGTGCCTCCGTGTTCCGGTCAGTGACGGTCATACAGCGGCTGTCTTTGTCCGGTTTAAGAATAAACCGACCAAAGAGGAAATCCTCGACATCTGGAAGAACTACCGTGCTCTTCCTCAGGAGCTGAATCTTCCTATGGCCCCGGAGCATTTCCTGAACTACTTTACTGAGCCGGATCTTCCGCAGCCGAGACTTCAGAGAAATCTCGAAAAGGGCATGGCCATCTCCATCGGCCGCCTGAGAGAAGATACTCAGTATGACTACAAATTTGTCTGCGTATCCCACAACACCCTTCGCGGCGCTGCCGGCGGCGCAGTTGAGCTCGCGGAGCTTCTCGCTTCTCAGGGCTACTTCGACTAAGGAGGAAATTCCAAATGAAACTGGACAAGCCAATTTTTACGGGTGCTGCCGTCGCTATTGTCACTCCGTTTGACAAGTACGGCAACATCAACTACCCGAAGCTGGGAGAACTCATCGACTACCAGATTGACCACGGTACGGATGCCATCGTTATTGTCGGCACTACCGGTGAGGGTTCCGCTCTTGACATGGTTGAGCATATCAAGGCAGTAGAGTTTGCAGTAAAACAGGTTAACCACCGCGTTCCGGTTATTGCCGGCACTGGTTCCAATGACACTGCAGTTGCTGTAAAACTTTCCAACCAGGCTGAGGCTGTCGGCGCTGACGCTCTTCTGGTTGTAACCCCGTATTACAACAAAACTTCTCAGGATGGACTGGTTCGTCATTACAAATATATTGCTGACCGTGTTTCCCATCCTATTATTGTCTACAATGTACCGAGCCGTACCGGCGTTAATATCAAACCGGCTACACTTGCCAGACTTGCTGAAATTGACCGCATCTGCGCCATCAAAGAGGCCAGCGGCAATATCAGTGACGTAGCAGAGATTGCCCGTCTCTGCGGCGACAAGCTCGACATCTACAGCGGCAACGATGACCAGATTACCGCAATTATGGCTCTTGGTGGAAAAGGTGTTATCTCCGTTCTCTCCAATGTTGAGCCTCAGGGTGCTCATGACATTGCACAGGCTGCTCTCGATGGAGACTTTAAGAAGTCTGCCGAACTCCAGATTAAATATCTGGACCTCATTCATAAGCTGTTTATGGATGTCAACCCCATCCCGGTCAAGGAAGCTATGAACATTATGGGACTGGATGTCGGCGAGTGCAGAATGCCTCTGGCTCCCCTGTCTCCGGAAAACCACGAGATCATGGTTCAGACCCTTAAAGATTATCATTTAATCTGAACCGGGAGGACAGTTACAGTGACTAAGATTTTATTAAATGGATACCTCGGACGTATTGGCGCTTTTATTATCAGCCTGGCCGACGAACGTGACGACATGGAAGTTGTTGCTGGTGTCGATTATAAAGAGCCTGACAAAGAGTTTCCTTTTTCTACCTATACTGATTATTCCAATATTGCTGAGACGCCGGATGTCATCATCGATTTCTCCAACCCCAGCGCTCTGGACAATATTCTGGACTATGCACTTGAGAAAAAGGTACCGACTATCCTCTGCACTACTGGTTACAGTGACGAACAGCTCCAGAAAATTCAGGAAGTCTCCAAGAGCATTGCCATGTTCCGTTCCGGAAACATGTCTACCGGTATCAATCTTTTAATTGAACTGGCTAAAAAGGCTGCTTCCGTTCTGTATCCTGATTTTAATATTGAGATTATCGAGGAGCATCACAACCAGAAGCTGGACGCCCCGAGCGGCACCGCTCTCATGATTGCCGATGAGATGTCATCCGTACTCGACGACAAAATGGAGTATGAGTATGACCGCCACAGCAAACGGGAGAAACGTCCGGTTAACGAGATCGGTATTCACAGTGTTCGCGGTGGTACCATCGTCGGTGAGCATGAGGTTATTTTTGCCGGACCGGATGAAGTCATTCGAATCCAGCACTCTGCCGCTTCCCGCAAAATCTTTGCAAACGGCGCACTGAATGCTGCAGCGTTTATGAAGGGCAAGACCAGTGGAATGTATTCCATGAAAGATGTTCTTGCTGACAACTGACGACAACCGAACAGAAAAAACGACGGCCGCCCAGAATGGGCGGCCATTTTTTCAGCTCTATTCAGCTTTTAACTCTGTCGTTTTCGGTCGGTATGTGCCTTCTTCGACCGTTTGCTGTGCTGCGGCTTCAATTCGATAACGTTTTTCTTGGTAATCACCTGATTGTAAGTCCGCTTAAAGGAAATATTGACCCGATACTTTACACTACAGTGTTTACAGGTAAACACACCGTGGAAGGAATTATTATTGAAATTCCAGGATCCAGTCTGTTCAGCGTCCTCACCGCAATGCATGCAGCGGCACTTCAGCATGTCAGGATCGAGTTCTTTGTCGTGAATATCATGGAGAAAATACGGTTTAAAGAGAATGCGCTTGTACATCTCCTCGTCGCAGTCCACAATGGCATTTTCAAATCTCTCTTCGTTATAGACTGCTTTCAGACATACGGCGGCCAGCTTGCTGTCGTCCAGTGCACGGTGATGAATAAACTGGTCAGGATCCTCATGAATGAGTTCAGCGGCATCAGAGAGACCAATCTGCTTGGCTTTCGGAAGGCCCTGTTCTTTCATGAAGTATGCCTGCAAGTCCACGTATTCATCCATATAGGCGATCTGAGGCCGATGGAAGAAGTACTGGTTGTTGCTGATCAGCGTGCGGATATCCATATCTCCCCAGGAGAGGAATACGGGATGATCCTGGCCGTTATCCGTTGCCCATTTTCCAAATTCCTTGTAGACCTTCTGATAAGGAGGAGAGTTCTCCAGATCATGGACCGAAATATGAGTCAGTTTCTTTACATGGGAATTCAGCCTTGAAGCAATCTGCGGAGATACAAATTCAGAGAAACTGGAGATCCAGTCGAATTTTTCATCCAGCTTAACGGCACCAAACTCAATAATCTCATTGACAAACTGGCGGTCTCGCTTAGAGTATGCGGTATTCCATTCCAAATCTAAAATGACGTAGTTCATATGCTGTGGTAATCACCTCCTATGTGGTAATCTCCTGGAGGATTTTCTCCAGGGTCTTCTCCCCGATTCCGTTAACCCGCAGCAGATCCTGCGGTGAGGAGAAACGACCGTTTTTCTCCCGGTCTTCCACGATCTTTTTGGCCTTGACTTCGCCGATTCCTTTCAGGGTCATCAGTTCTTCTTCACTGGCTGTGTTGATGTT
>CAYRKX010000041.1:0-4191 GCA_964425185.1 uncultured Eubacteriales bacterium | reverse complement strand
CTTCGCCGATTCCTTTCAGGGTCATCAGTTCTTCTTCACTGGCTGTGTTGATGTTGACTTTCCCTGACACGGACGGATCTGGTGCTGCAGCTGATTGCTCAGAAAGGGCCGGGACTGTTACAGAATCTGTAACAGTAGACGGTTCTTCCAGCTCTGTAAATTTTGCCCTGTACATTGCCGGAGAGGTAAATAAATTAAACAGTAAAACCCCTGCTAATAGCAGTAAAAAAAGATAGAACAGCACCGACTCCCGAGATTTCTGCAAGTCGGTTTTTCCTTCCTTTCTATACAGTTGTCAGTATTATACACCACCTCCAGTTCAGCGACAATAGAAGTTAGTTTCCCACGCTGGAATGTATGGATGGTGTCGAAGAAAGATTTCATAATCCGAGTTTTCCGAAAGAATCAGGTCGGGGATAAGAAACAGATCTTCGGTTCTATGGTAGGCAGAAACTGCCAGTTTTGGCTGGTACTGCTTCAGCGTATTCTTCATCCCCTGCAGTGTTTCCTTGTCCGCACCTTCGACATCCATTTTGACATAGGTCGATGTATCGCCATGGAGGAGAGAGTCAAGGTCGGTAGTATGCGCAATTTGGTTTCCAGTATTCAGCGAAGAATTGCGCCCTCCGCCGCCGTCAAAGTGAAGAACTTTTTGTTCGGACCAGCTGGCAAGAGGATACAGCTCTACATTTTCCATGCCTTCTGTCGCCTTCTGCAGCTTTCGAAAGTTTTTCTCGTCCGGTTCCAGGGCGATTATTTTCCGATACTGTCCCCCGGTTAGCGTCAGAAATTCTTCAATGGTGTCCCCACGGTATGCACCAAGGTCAACATAGATTTCTTCCGGGCCAAGGTGAAGAATATCCTCAAAGACCTCTTCTCTGGGTGTTGTTGCCTGATCAAGATAAGTAAGTTCCCCGGTCAACCGATACTGAATAAGATTGTCATAGACATCCTTTGATTTCTCATCAGCCAGTATATTCCGCACCCGCGCGATCTGCTGTTCGTGCTCTGCCATATACTCGCCGGTAAACCAGTTATTTCCAAAGACAGGCATCTCCGGTGCGAGAACTTCATAGTTCTGACGGATGGAAGAAATAATCTGAAGCATATCGGGGCGGAAAATGGCAAATGCCAGCACAATAATGCAGTCGGAGTACTTTTTCTGGATGTCTTCATACCGAAGAACTGTATATCCCCGAAATTCCTGACCACGATAAAACTTGTCGCTGACAAAGATGTCAGAAACTGGAATCCCATACTGGGCAAACGCATCCAGGAGCTTATCTGCTCCATTTCCGGTGCCATACATGACAATAGGCAGACTGGTTTTCTGAAGTCTGTGCCATACGTCTTCCACAGAACGCTCCTTTCCAAGATAAAGAAAAAGACCAGCAGCCGCAGCAGAGCGGTTGCTGGTCCAATAAACGAGATTATTCAGCGTCGTCGTCAGCAGGAGCATCAGCCTCTGCATCGTCACCCGCTGTGTCAGAGTCGGCATCAGGGTCAATGTCATAGACCTCGTCCTCATCGTACTCACCGTCTTCGAGAAGAGCACGGATGGACAGGCTGACACGCTTCTTATCATAGTCGATCTCAGTGATTCTGGCCTTAACATACTCGCCGTTATGGAGAACATCGTCCGGCTTCTCAATGCGCTGAGTAGCGATCTGAGAGATATGGATGAGTCCATCAATACCAGGAATGATGTTAGCGAATGCGCCGAAAGAGGTAAGTCCAACAATCTTGCAGTCGACAACGTCACCGATGTCGTAGTTGTTCTGAAGGATTACCCAAGGGTTGTCCTCATCTTTCTTGTAGCCAAGAGAGATTCTGTTGTTGTCAAGAGACTTGATGTAAACTTCAACAGTGTCTCCAACATTGACAACCTCTGACGGATGCTTAATGCGCTTCCAGGAGAGTTCAGAGATGTGAATCATACCATCTACGCCGCCGATGTCGACGAATGCGCCATAAGAGGTAAGAGATTTAACGACGCCGGTGTACTTCTGACCGACTTCTGCAGTCTCCCAGAATTTATCTCTGGCAGCCTTGCGCTCTTCCTTGATGACGGCTTTGATGGAGCCAACGGCACGTTTGCGCTGTTTGTTGACTTCAATAATTTTAAATCTGACCTTCTGCTTGAGAAGTTTGTCCAGAGGCTCACCGCGGCTTGCGGTAGCAAGAGAACCAGGAATGAAGACACGGATTCCCTTGTCAGTGGTGGCGATTACGCCGCCCTTGTTGATGTCAGTTACGGTTCCTTCCAGAATCTCACCGCTGTCAACGGCCTCTTCGAGCTCACTCCATGCGTTTGCGCTATCAAAACGACGCTTGGAGAGCATGATAGTACCCTCAGCATCGTTGGTTTTCATGATGACACAATTGACCTCGTCGCCAACTTTTGCTTCTTTTGCGGGGTCAACGTTGGGATCGTAGCTCCACTCGTCATACTTAATATATCCAGTCTGTTTTCTGCCGATATCAACCTGGATTTCAGTCGGGGTGACACCTACAATGACACCCTTGACTCTTGGGTCATTGGACATGTTGGAGAAACTCTCTTCGAGAAGCTCCTCAAAGCTCTCCTCCTCGTTGTCATTAACCTTTTTGTTTTCTACTTCTTCGGACATAGCCTTCAGTACCTCCTTTATTGTGGCAGAAGGCGTTGAAGCCCCTGCGGTCACACCAATGGTGTTGATTGTCCCGTCAAAAAAGTGCGAATCTAATTCGTCCGCTGACTCCACGAGACAAGTTTCACAGTTTTTCCTACAAACGTCGTACAGCTTGATAGTATTTGAACTGTGTTTGCCACCGATTACTATCATTCTGTCGCAGCGCTTGGAAAGTACTTCAGCTTCATACTGCCGTTCCTCGGTAGCTTTACATATTGTACCAAAAATAGCAGGATTTGTACACAATGAATTTACAATTTTTAAACACTTTTGCCATTCTGATAGTTGAAAAGTTGTCTGCGATAGTAAAACCACATGCCGCTTCTGGAACAGTTCCCGGTTGTCTTTGATAACTTCTTCCAACTGACTGGCAGATGAGACCAGGAAAACTGGACATTTTGCATAACTAAGAGCAGCTGATGCCTCGGCATGACCCGGTGTCCCGGTATAAATCAGGACATCTTCATTTTCGTCCAGTTTTGCAATAAGCCGGTGGGTTTTGGAGACAAATGGACATGTGACATCCAGATAAGGGATTCCCCTTTTCTGAAAATAATCATAAGTCTCCTGGGGAACGCCATGTGTTCTCAGAACAACTAGTGCATCGTCCGGAATTTTATCCCGATCCGCTTCGAAGTGAAGTCCTTCCTCTTTCAGATCGTCGTTGACCCGCTGATTGTGAACGACTTCGCTCATGGTGTAGACGTTATTGTGTTCACCCAGCTGCTTTTCTATTTTCTTGACGGCCGATTCCACGCCGTAGCAGAATCCGGCATGGTCCGCCACAATAATTTTCGGCTTGCTCATATGGAATCATCTATCTCCCAGAGCTCCTGAACACTTTTCTCGATTTTCTGCGAAGCTGCACGGAGCTCTTTGGATTTTCGGGATCCTTCAGTGAATCCCAGCTCTTCGTATGGAATGAGGTCTCCATAGCGGATAATGATTTTCGGCCGGAATTTCCGCTTTTCCAGGTGAATGGAGACTGGCATAACGTCAGCCTTGGCCTCACGGGCAAGAAGTGCAGCACCCGGCTTGAAATTCTCAGGTTTCCCATGAGAGAGGTCACGGGTTCCCTGTGGGAAAATGGTCAGAACATAACCTTCGTCAAGAACTCTCTTGGCAAACTCCAGGGAAGTTTTATCCGAACGGTCCCGGTAGACAGGAAAGGCGTTGAGAAACTCAAACAGCCAGCGGACATAAAAGGTATGGAAGAATTCTTCTTTGGCCATAATGTACATAACCCGTCTGCCCTTCATTCCGTAGTATAGGCTGATGGGATCAAAGCTGCTCTGATGGTTGGCAGCCATAATAAACCCGCCCTCTTTAGGAATGTTCCAGACTCCGTGCGTCTCAATGGAGCTGTACTGCAGATGCATAATGAGAAAGCCAAGAGGAAGCAGGGCCTTGTAGACCGGTTTTATATTTCGAAGAGGCTTATCCCAGTCAAATTTAATAGGAGCCGGATTAAAGAAAGGAAGCTTACTCCCTTCGACGGCTTTTCTGATCTCCACACTCA
>CAYRKX010000040.1:0-20897 GCA_964425185.1 uncultured Eubacteriales bacterium | reverse complement strand
GTAGCTACGTCGTTTTCGGTTGGGCGCTCTCTCGAACGCGAGATATATAATATCATTCGTTTTCGCGCCTGTCAACCACAAATTTCGTATTTTTTCTTGTCTATTTCCGAATCTGGTTCTGCCCCGCTCCGGCAGAAATCGCCAGAGCGCGCATAGCAGTGCGCAAAAACGGGAGGCTGCCACAGGGCAGTCTCCCATAAACTTAGTTTCAGTTATAAGTTTATGCGTTCACAGCGTCATCAAACCACTCCGCGGAACGGGCCATGCACTTATAGGATCCACGCGTGGGCGTCAGGATCTGGAAGTCATGAAGGGATAAAAGACCTTTATCCTCGTAATGCTCGTTCTTTACACCAAGTTCATTGAATTTAGCGACTACTTTGTCAGACTGGCCGTAGGTCAGCATGTCCATCGCCCCGGAGACGACAAAGGTCTGCGGCATGTTCTTGGTAAAATAAGGAATTGGGTTGATGTACTGATAGAGAGGGTCCGTTGTGGGATCTTTTCTGCCGGTGAACTCCTGCATCATGCAGCGGGCAACCGGGAACTTATTCATATTGAATTTGAAGAAATGGTCAACATCGTAGAATCCGCAGTAGAGCATGGCACCCTTCAGCTGAACCGGAGGCTCCGGAAGGCCAAGTGCTTCTCTGTACTCCGGATTGGCTACCGCAGTTTCAACTGCGCAGGCCAGCTGACCGCCAGCAGAGTCGCCGGAAACAAATACGTTGTTGAGGTCCAGATTATAAGTTTCTGCATTGTCGACAATCCACTGCAGGGCGTCGAATGCATTCTCAATAGGATACGGCCAATGATAGTCTCCCGCATGAGAGATTTCCGGGTCATGGTTTTCGAACATTCCCTTGTCGGACTTCTTCGGCATGCCGTAGTTCATATTTACTACGAATGCGCCATTATCTGCAAACTGAAGTGCCATTCCGGTACTGTTCTTCTTGTCGCCGATAATCCAGCCGCCGCCGTGGATGTTCAGAATAACCGGATACTTGTCCCATTTGGTGCTGTCCGGGTTATAGTGCAGGTCGCACACATTGACCTGCGGGTTCTTCTTCGAGTAGACAACATCGTACTCTGTGGTAACCGCCGGATAGTTGAGCTGGCAGCAGGGCTTCCATTTAGCCCAGTTATCTGCGTCAAAGACCACGCTCAGGATGGTAGATTCAATGGACATGTTATGTTTTCCTCCAAATTCACTGATTTTATAGTTTTATCCCCCTATTATTTTAGGCGATTTGCGATTCGAATTCAACACATTCCAATATAATTGTATATTATATAAACTATAGTGGTCCCGTTTTTCCTTGTGTGAACGGAATGTTACTGTTATAATAACTAAGTTCATTTATAATGTGACGTATTGTAACAACCCGAGAATTTTTATTAAAGGTGATCTATTAATGGATAAAATCTACACAAAAGAGGGCTTCAAAGAGGATCTCACTTCCAAGCTCACCCACATTATGGGCGTAACACCGGAAGAAGCCACAGATGAGCAGTACTATAAAGCGATTGCCATCATGTGCAAGGACCGTTTGGCGCAGAACT
Source organism: uncultured Eubacteriales bacterium (assembly GCA_964425185.1). GTDB lineage: Bacteria > Bacillota > Clostridia > Oscillospirales > Acutalibacteraceae > RUG420. Next base: position 19,334 of record CAYRKX010000040.1, on the reverse strand, counting down.
ACTATGACTTCCGTCATAAAATCCATCAGTCTCAGGACACCAAGACGGTTTATTACCTCTGTATGGAATTCCTTCTCGGCCGTTCCCTGAAGAATAACCTCTATAACATGAATTTAACGGACGTTGCAGAAGACGCCCTCTCCGATTTCGGCATTAAGCTCGACAATCTCTACGAGTGTGAGCCGGACGCCGGTCTTGGAAACGGCGGCCTTGGCCGTCTCGCTGCCTGCTATCTCGACGCTCTGGCCACTGGCGGCTACGCCTCCATGGGCTACGGCATTCTGTACGAGTACGGCATCTTCAAGCAGAAGATCGTCGACGGCTGGCAGACTGAGCTCCCGGATTTCTGGCTTCCGGGCGGTGATGTATGGCTTGCCCCGCACTCTGACGAGAAAGTCACTGTAAAATTCGGCGGCAACATCAAATCCGAGTGGCAGGACGGCTATTATGTCAGCGAAGTACTCGACGCCACCTCTGTTATTGCGGTACCCTATGATATGTATATTTCCGGTAAGGACAAGAAGTCCGTTGCTCTCCTCCGTCTCTGGAAGGCTGAAGCTCCGGGATTTGACATGAAGCTCTTCAATGATGGCGACTACATGCGGGCCATTGAAAAACAGGCTACTGCAGAGGCCATCTGCAAAGTTCTCTATCCGGCAGACAACCATACCGAAGGAAAGATGCTCCGTCTTCGTCAGCAGTACTTCCTCGTCTCTGCATCGGTTCAGGACATGGTCAAACGTCATCTCCGCCACTATAAGGATCTCGACTCCATTCCGCAGAAGATGGCCATTCACATTAACGACACCCATCCAACTCTCGCCATTCCAGAGCTCATGAGAATCTGCATGGACGAGTGCGGTTACAGCTGGGACGATGCCTGGAAGATTGTCTCCCAGACTTTCGCCTACACCAACCACACGGTTATGAAAGAAGCACTGGAGTGCTGGCCGGAAGACATCTTCCGTCTCCTCCTCCCGCGTATCTATCAGATCGTTGTAGAAATTGACAAGAGATACCGTTCTTTCGTCTGGGATGTCACCCATGACGCTGAGCGGGTAGAAGACATGGCCATCATCTCCAACGGCGCCATCCGCATGGCTAACCTCTGTGTTGCCACCTGTCACAGCGTCAATGGTGTATCGGCTCTCCACAGTGAGATTCTGAAGAAGACCGTCTTCAAGAACTTCTACAACATTACTCCGAACAAGTTCAAGAATGTCACCAACGGCATTGCTTACAGAAGATGGCTCTGCCAGTCCAACCCGGAGCTTACCGATTACATTACGGAACTCATCGGACCAGACTTTGTTCACGATGCCTCCAAGCTCTCCGAGCTCAAGAAGTACAAGGACAATAAAGAAGTCCTGGATCGCATCGGCGAAATCAAGCAGCACAATAAAGACACATTTACCGACTTCATCAAGCAGGACCAGGACATCATCCTGAACCCGAACTCCATCTTCGATGTACAGGTTAAGCGTCTTCACGAGTATAAACGTCAGCACCTCAATGTCTACGAGATCATCCACAACTATCTGATGCTCAAGGACAACCCGAACATGGAGTTCCAGCCGCGTACCTACATTTTCGGATCCAAGGCGGCTTCCGGCTACTACATGGCCAAGAAGATCATCAGCCTCATTGTCAACCTCGCACAGGTTGTCAACAACGACCCGGATGTCAAAGACCGCATTAAGATTGCGTTCATTGAGGACTACCGCGTATCCATGGCAGAGCACCTGATGCCTGCAGCTGATATCTCCGAGCAGATCTCTCTTGCAGGAACCGAAGCTTCCGGTACCGGAAACATGAAGCTCATGATCAACGGAGCCGTTACCCTTGGTACTATGGACGGCGCCAACGTTGAAATTCATGACGCTGTCGGTCCGGACAACATCTTCATCTTCGGCATGAGTGCTCAGGAAGTAGAGGAACTCAAACCTCAGTACAACCCGAGCTCCTACTTCATGAACAACGAAGATATCAAGCGCATTGTTGAGTTCATCAATCACGGTGTCAATGGGAACTATTTCCCAGAGCTCGCCGGTGACCTCATCAACAACGACCCGTACATGGTTCTCGCAGATTATGCGGACTACCAGAATGTCAGAGAGCATATGGTTGACCTCTACGCTTCCGATCAGGACCGCTGGAATCAGATGGCCCTCATCCAGACCGCAAGCGCCGGCATTTTCTCTGCTGACCGCGCAATTGATGAGTACGCCAAGAACATCTGGCATACCAAACCGGTAGAAGAATAAATCCATGCCCAATCAGATCTTTAATTCACGAGATATTCGTTTTAAAACGAAATATGGTGCATTAGAAAGCGGAGAGGAGGTTACTTTCCGCCTTCTTTTGCCGTTCGAGTCCGGAGCTGTCTGCTACCGGGCCAGACTCCTGGTGCTCAACGACGCCACCGGTGAGGAAAAATCGTTTGAACTGTTTGGGACAGACAAGTACGAGGGCGACTGCCGCTGGTGGGAAGTCATCTATACTGCGGAAGAGCCAGGACTTTACTGGTACTGTTTCGAGTATGACGGACCATGGTCCACGGAACGGATTTACAAGGGACCCTATTCCAACGGCTACATCGCCACGGATGAATCCAGATGGCAGCTGACCGTCTATGAAAAAGGGTACGAGACTCCGGACCGCTTCAAGGGCGGAGTTATGTACCAGATTTTCCCGGACCGCTTTTACCGTTCCGAGGAAATGAAATACCATGTCCCACCGGACCGTGTTCTGGTCAATTGGGACGCTGAGCCCGGATGGCGGCCGGACGAACACGGCATTGTACGGAACAATGACTACTTCGGCGGGGATCTCAAGGGAATTGAGGAGAAGCTTCCTTACATTCACAACATGGGCGTCACGGTTATTTATCTGAACCCCATCTTTGAGTCCCAGACCAACCATCGGTACAGCACGTCAGACTACTCTAAGATAGATCCGCTGCTGGGTACTGAAGAAGATTTCGTCTCTCTGTGTAATGCAGCGCACCGCTATGGAATGAAGATTATTCTCGACGGTGTGTTCAACCACACGGGTGACGACAGCATTTATTTCAACAAGAAAAACCGGTATGACACCCTCGGTGCATACAACTCCAAGGCGTCACCATACTATAACTGGTTCCACTTCATTAACATGGGCGTCACGGTTATTTATCTGAACCCCATCTTTGAGTCCCAGACCAACCATCGGTACAGCACGTCAGACTACTCTAAGATAGATCCGCTGCTGGGTACTGAAGAAGATTTCGTCTCTCTGTGTAATGCAGCGCACCGCTATGGAATGAAGATTATTCTCGACGGTGTGTTCAACCACACGGGTGACGACAGCATTTATTTCAACAAGAAAAACCGGTATGACACCCTCGGTGCATACAACTCCAAGGCGTCACCATACTATAACTGGTTCCACTTCATTAACTGGCCTGACTCCTATGCCTCCTGGTGGGGTTTCGATACTCTGCCCGAAGTCAACCAGGACAGTGAAGACTACATTGACTACATTACCGGTCCGAACGGCATTGTGGCCAAATGGCTGCGGCTTGGAGCCGACGGCTGGCGGCTGGATGTGGCGGATGAGTTAAACGACAGCTTCATTCAGAAAATTCATGAACGCGCCAAATCCGTGAAACCCGACGCCATCGTCATTGGTGAGGTGTGGGAAGACGCGTCCAACAAGGTTGCCTACAGCCAGCGCAAACACTATCTGCTCGGCGAAGAGCTCGACTCCATTATGAACTACCCGTTTGCAAACGCCATCATTGAGTTTGTGGCATACAACGACGCCGACGGGTTCCTGGACAAGATTCTCAGTGTTACCGAGAACTATCCGAAGCCGGTTGTCGATGTACTCATGAACCTGCTCGGCACTCACGACACCGCCCGTATTATTACGCGGCTTGCCGGTGAAAATGTCGACGGACATGACCGGGAATGGCAGTCCACACACCACCTCTCCCCGGAGCAGTATGAGTTCGGCATTCAGCTCGAAAAAATTGCCGCTACCATTCAGTTCACGCTGCCGGGATTCCCGTCCATCTATTACGGCGACGAGGCCGGCATGCAGGGCTACAAGGACCCGTTTAACCGCGCCGGATTCACCTGGGACAAAATCAACACGTCGCTGAGTTCCTGGTACAGCTGGCTGGGCCTGCTTCGCAAGACATGTCCGGTGCTCAAAGAGGGGCAGTTCATTCCAATCTCTGGTGCACAAGGATGCGTCTGCTATGCAAGAATGAATACGGATTACCCCATGCTGAATCGCACAGGCGATGCACTGGTGGTTATTGCCAACCGCAACCCGCATTCCATTGACTACCTTCTTCCGGAGGAGCTCGACGGTCTGACTCCACTGATCAATGTCGAAAACCTTGACGGAAAATGTGCCCGCGTTGGCGCGTACACGTGCGCGCTGCTGGGGCGTGGAAGCTGGGCGGTGTGATGCTGGAGCGGTAGTGGCCGTGAAAGCCGCGGGGCTGTTTAGCGCAGTGGCGTTTTGAGCGGCAGTGGCCGAGAGAGCCGCGGGTGGCTGAGCGTAGTGGCGTTTTGAGCGGCAGTGGCCGTGAAAGCCGCGGGTAGCTGAGCACAGTGACGTTTTGAGCGGCAGTGGCCGAGAGAGCCGCGGGTGGCTGAGCACAGTGACCTGTTCAACTTTATACTGGAATTTAAACCCGTATCGCCGGCCAGCGATACGGGTTTTTCATGTCCTGTTTGCTGGAATTGCGCGTCTATTGCGACGCCAGGTGGCAAAAGTTTCGAAAATTAATTATTGCCCCCGCTTGCAAGTGGCTATAATTCATTTTTCAGAAAACAGCCCCCAAAAACCGACAGCAATTTTTTAAAATTCAACATTTTGCCACTAGAGTACAGATAAAAAAACTCTCTAAAGTCAGAGCTTTCACTCTTATAAATGGTCTTACCCAAAATTTCAGTTTTTGAGGTTATTTTGTTGAGCATATCAGTGGGAATATGTTCGCTATTTTGACGTGCGTCTAAACTGCTGGTGGCAGTTTCCCATATGGGAGTTTTGGCCCCCAGTTTTTGGAGGCGCTTTTGAAAAAATCCGGTTTTGGCCCCCAGTTTTTTTCAAAGTGGCAAAAAGTCCAAATATCGTTTTTAGCCCCCACGATGCACTAATCGCTATCTCAGCAGTTCTCCATCTGGTTGTCCTGCTCTACGCCTGGTGGTCCGAATCTCTACCCAGTCGCCCGACTCTCCATCGCACTCACCCACCAACCTTCTTAATATCGGCAATCACTGCATCCACTTCGTTCATTGTCAGCGGCCGGTTCGACAGCTCGAAGGTCTGGTACAGCCGTGCCCCCAGAATTCCATTCCGCGCATACAGCTCCTGCTTCGCCTTAAAGTCGCTCAGATATTTCGGGTCGTCCATGCGTCCAAAGTGCTCCCAGTACATCACGGTGTGGGTCCGCTGGTTCAGAATTGTGAAATCCGGATAAATAGTCACTGGCAAGTCATAGGCATCCATCAGTGTCAAGGGAAATTCATACAGAAAGATCACTCCCTTTTTATCCATGCCACGTACTTCCAGAATTTCCGATTTAGATCGGACATACGGGCAGTAGTCAACTCCTGTCGGGAATTTGTCGTCCAGCGGAATAGGATTGTGCAACGGGTAGCTCTGGTTCTGCCAGTTTTCCACAAACTGCTGCGGACTCGGCACAAATGGTTCAATAATTGCCTGACGATACTCCGATAAATTATCAAACACGCCCTCCATCTTCACGGCCGGACAACTGTCAAAATACTTGTTCCGTGCACCAAGTTCCTGCTCTGCCGCACGCACCAGTCGTTCCAGATACGCCCGAAAAATCAGATCTTGCAGCAGCGGATCGTCATCGTGCAAAACCGTAATCTTTTCCGGCCCTCGATACTTCCAGGTGTTTCCCTTCTGATGACTCACCCGCCCTTTTGGCAGCTTCAGCAGTTTCCGCTCTGCTCGCTGAATGGTTTTCGCCAGGAACTGTTCGCGTGTTGCCATTCACCTCACTCCTTTCCTGTCCCCACACCATACCACACGGGCGATCCACTTTTAAAAATTAATCTCCACCGGTCCAATGCCGGGAACGAGCGGTCTGAAATCTGAAGTTTTTTCGCAAAATTGGCAGGTTTGCACCAGAAACTTGCCGCTGTTATTGTGCAGAAGCCACCCAGGCAGTGCACGGGCGCAAATAGTACAGGCAGCAAAAAGAGCCGCACGTCCCCGTGCAGCTCTCAGTTTTTCCACAATTATTTTTCCACAATTACAAATTCAGATTCACAGCAAAATATGCATCTGCCTGTTCCAACAGCTTCCGCTCCATCTGTTGGGAGACAGTAATTTGAATTATCGATACTGACAGCTAAACTCTTTCATTCCTCCGTTAAATCTCTGTGTGCTTCCATCCGGAAGTTTGACAGTCGTCGGGGTTCCTTTCGGAGCTGTAACCTTTAAGACAAACCTGCCGTTTTTCACCGACCACTCTGAGACGATCATCCCCTGTGGAGACTCGTGCGTGGCTTTTGCGTAGGTCAGTGAGCCGCCGGGCGTCGGCTGAATCAGGATTTCCTTAAAGCCCGGCTTCAGCGGCTGGATGCCGGCACAGTGCTTGAACAGCCAGCCGACGACGGCGCCCGGCGCAAAGTGGTTCTGAGAATCCGTCGGTTTTCCGGCCGCATCAATGCCGTTCCAGTTTTCCCACGTCGTTGTCGCGCCGCGGTCCACTTCGTACAGCCAACCCGGCTCTTTTTCATTTTCCAGCAGTCGGTACGCAGTGTCCACATGGCCGGACTCCGACAGCACTTCCATAATTTTCCACGTTGTCAGGAACCCTGTCCCGATTTTATACTCGTTCGCGGCAACACGCCGTGCCAGCTCATCGGTCAGAGCCGTGGTCTGGTCTGGTGTTGACAAGCCCATCGCCACAGGGCGGACAAGGCGGCACTGACGGTCAGAATTCAATGCCGGCTGCAGCAGAAAATGCTCCTGGTAGGTGTCGCGGATTTTCGATGCCAGGTCACCATATTTCTGGACGTCGTCCTGTTTTCCAAGGACACGCGCCATCTGCGCCACCTCGTTCATACTGTAGTAGAACCACGCAGTCGTCACCTCAGTGTCCACCTTGGCGAAGTCCTTAATGAAGTCCTTGTACATGGGACGGCCGGGCTCCAGCCATTCGCCGTAGTGGAATCCAGTCTCTATAATGTAGCGCCCGTGCTCGTCAGCCCTTGGGCTGTATGCTTTCGCGCGATTCACCTCATAGTCCATATACTTACGACACGCTTCGTAGTTATCTTCCAGCACAGAGCGGTCACCAGTAAACCAGTACAGTTCCCAGGTCAGGTTGATCAGAGCATCGGACCAGCCTGCGCAGCTCCGCTGATATTTGGTATATCCGCCATCCGGCGTAACATACGGAAGACTGCCATCAGAGCCCTGTTCCAGTTTGTAATCCTCAAACCACTTTTTCAGGAATCTGGTCATGTCTGTCATATACATGGCAGTCTCGCCGTAGACATTCATGTCTCCACTCCACCCGGCACGTTCCCGGGTTGGACAGTCCGTGGGAATGTCCACAAAGTTCGAGCGGCGGCTCCACGTGGTATTCTCCACAAGTTTGTTGATTTTCGGATTGGAGCAGGTAAAGGTGCCGGTCTCTTTCAGATCCGAAGTAATAGGGATGGACTCAAAGTTCTCCGCCTTGACCTCTTCCGGCCAGTTTTCCACGAGAACATAGCGGTAGCCGCTGATGAGGAACTGCGGCTCGTAAGTCTGCGTTCCATCCTTTAGCGTGTATTCCAGTGCCTGTCCGACTTCGCCGCTGATGATTTCGGCGCCCTCGGCGACGAGGTTTTTCTGGGTAAAGTTGCCGTTCTCGTCGAGGACCTCGCCCATCGTCAGTTTAACGGTCTGTCCGGCCTTCCCGGTCACTCTGAATTTGACATGGCCGGAGTGGTTTTGGCCGAAATCCAGAACGGTCTGGCCGTTCGGGGTTTTCAGCACTTTCGGCTTCAGAGGCTTCATTCCGAGGACCTTTTCGCCCTGTTCCGGCACTACATCGCCCGAGTAATGGAGCGGTTCAGCTCTCCGCCAGCTGGTAGGAGCACGGCGGGCGTCATATTTTTCAATAACCTTGAGGTCGTTTTCACGCAGCGGGCCATCATTGCAGACCAGAACATTGCGGTCGGCGTCAACAGTGTCGGTTTTGCCGTCGGCGTATTGGAGCTGCAGCTGGAACCCCCAGGCTGTTTTGTCTCCGTAGACATTTCGGGTACTGGAAATACCGATGGCACCGCGGTACCAGCCGTCGCCGACTACTGCGGACAGGGTATTCTCACCTGCTTTGAGCTGATGGGTTACATCATACTGCTGATACTGTACGCGGTAGTTGTAATCCGTATAGCCTGGGCGCAGATATTCATCGGTTACCTTTTTACCGTTGAGGTATCCTTCATAGACGCCAAGGGCAGACATGCGCAGGGTGGCTTTCTTCAGCGGCTTCTTCACGACAAACGTGCGTTTGGCATACATGGCCGGCTGGCGCTTGTCTTTGTCAAAGTCACCCGGCAATGTAACGAACTTCATGTCAATTCCCTGGCGGCTTCCGTCATTCCGGGTTCCGACCGCCAGAATGGGAACCGCGGTCAACAGGGCCGTCAGAATCAGGGCCATGACTGCCGCGGCAAATCGCTTTATGGGTTTCATTTTCATTCCTCCTGTAACAAAATTCCCCCAGTCTTTACAATTTCATTGTAGAGGCTGGGAGATATTACTTCACTGTTGCATATGAGTGGATTTTATTGGAAAAGGTAACTTGTTCTGCTAAGATGGTAGCAGGAGGACAGGAAAATGAAAAAGAAAAACAGAGAAAGGATTCTTCGGGCAACCCGGCAGAATGAAGACGCTGTGTTAAAGATGGCACAGGATATCGGTGTGGACTTGTACGATACGGCCGCCGTACAGCGCTTTCTGCGAGATCATCCGGACTATAAGCTTCCGAATACGTACTTTCAGATGGGGAACAGCCAGAACATATATATTAACTGCCACTACCCCATTTTTAACGGTCTCTCCCACAGCCATGACTATTTCGAAATTGTCTATGTCGGGGCCGGCAGTGTGGAGGATTACATAGATCACACCGCAATCTCTCTGCAAACCGGGGAACTATGTATTCACAACCCGCAGGCAAAACACATGATTACCAGGTGCGGACCGGATGACTTCCTTGTCAATATTCTGATTTCCAAGGACATCTTTCAGGACGGAATTATAGCCCAGGTCGGAGAAGACCCCGCCCTGGACCGCTTTTTCCTGCACTATCTGACAGGTCCGGACAACAGTCCGCACTATATGGCATTTCACCATGTCCCGCCGGAAGTCGCGCAGATTATTGATATGATATTTGACGAATATTTCAATCCGCACCGCTCTGAGCTGCTGATCACCTCGCTGCTGACACTGCTGTTCGGCAATCTACTCCGCGAGTACCAGCCGAATTCTCAGCTGGCACAGTTTGCAGATTACATTACCGCTCATCTGCAGGATATTTCTATTCATGATATGGCCCGTCATTTTGGATACCATGAGAAATATCTGTCTAAGCTCATCCATGAAAAGACTGGCCGCACGTTCAAGCAGCTGGTTACGGAGACCCGCATGCGGCGCGCCGTTCATTTGCTGCTCTATACCCGGAAGTCCATAGAGGAAATCTCCTATGAAGTCGGGTATCAGGATCCGTCCTCATTTTACGGAAATTTTCATAAGACGTACGGCATGTCGCCGCGGCAGTACCGGGTGGAGCACAGCGGATAAGGCGGTGCGGGCGGCTTTCTGGCAGCTTCCTGGCAACAAATCGGCTGACCGGCTGGGGATGCAGGCGGCCACACGGCCGCCGTCACCGCCGCGCGGCTCACGGGGCAGCCAGCTTGTCCTGTCTTGCATGGGCCACCAGCTCAGGTCATCCTCTTACTTCTGAAATACAGCGTTCATATACTGTGTTCGGGTTTCAAACGTTCTCTGGGTTAACGGACTGGAAGTCTGACCGTCAAATCCATGATACGCACCTGGAATGACGTTCAGCGTAACATCATTTCCGGCATCCTTCAGTTTATTTGCGTAAGCAATCCCTTCATCGCGCAGGGCATCCATCTCTGCTGGTTCAACATACGCCTGCGGCAGATTGGAAAAGTCTTTGGCCTGAAGAGGTGCGGCATACTGCAGTTCGCCGTAGTCGCCGTTTTTCAGGTAGAGATCCCACATCTGGCGGTTCGACGTCTTGGACCAGGATCCATACGCGTACTCGTCCAGTGACTTCGTAGTCTGGGAATTATCGGTAACCGGGTAAATGAGCATTTGAGCAGCCGGAGCCTGAACGCCGTCATCCCGGGCTTTCTGGCAGACCGCCGCAGCCAGCGCACCGCCTGCCGAGTCACCGTAGACAATAATTTTCTTTGGGTTAATGTGCAGTTCCTCTGCATGGTTCAGCATATACAAATACGTCTTGTAGCAGTCTTCAAACGGGGTCGGGAACGGATACTCCGGCGCATACCGGTATTCCGGCAGAAAGACGCGTGCACCGGTCTTCTCCACAAAAAGCTTGGAATTGTTAATCTGTGACGGCTGGACTGGGAACATGAACCCACCTCCGTGGCAGTAGAGAATTGCCGGTCGGGTCTGCGTGTCGTCGGGCTGGATGGTGTAGACGTCAATCGCTGAATCGCCTGTGCTCATTTTGAAACTTGGGGTGTTGGTCGCCTGGGTCTGGCACTTGGTCGTGTCGATGTAGATCTTGATACCTTGCTTGACCACCGGGTCCGAGAAGTTGAGGTCACCGAAAGTGACGGTCGGCGGGAGTTCGTCAGAGAAGTGGTAGGGGCTGATGAACGTCGGGATTTTGCGGTCTCCGGGCAAAACAGGCCCAACAGAGGCCACTTTTGACTGCGCCGACACCGGCAGAGCCAGCATGCAGCATATAATGGCAAGTGCCAGAATAGCGGTACAAATTTGTTTTATGTGTTTCATTTTCATTCCTCCTCAAGGTTCATTGTAGAAGAGAAGGAAAGTTACTTCACTGTTAATTATTTGATGCTTTTCTGGGAAAAAGTAACACAGGCGATGAAATGTCTGGAGATTTGCGGACCGGGGTTCCGGAACCTGGCGTTTCCGTCCACTTTTCTGGGCGGGCAAAACCCGCGCTCCTCGCCAGTGACCTGGCAAATGTCACTTCACCTGGAGGCCTTTTTTCAAATTCAGCTAAACTGCCGCTTTGAAAAAAATTGGGGGCCAATTTGTGAATTTCTGATAACTGCCACCTGTTTATGGGTGTAAAATTTCGATATTTAATTTTTGCCACCTATGCTTATTCTTTCTGAGCATTTGCCAATGAATTGCCGAGCATTTTTTGATGAGTTTGTTCGATATTTCTCGGCAAAATCCGTCTCGCCAGGTTTCCGCTCGGCGGCGAAATTTGATATACAATATTTCGCCACTTTTCCGCAAAAAGCAGGTGGCAAAAACCTTCAAATTTAATTTTTGCTGTCTATTTTGAACAGCAATTTTCCTCAAATAAAAAAAATGCCACCAGAACCTGGTGGCAAAAATCGAAATTTAAACTTTTGGCCGGCACATGGGAGTCAGCGCAACACAGACATCTGCCCGCGCCTCCTGCCTTACGCCTCCAGATTTTCCACAACCTGCAGCAGAATCTTCGACAGATCCTCTTCAGCCAGCTCATTCAACGTGGTGTAAGACGAGTCTGCCGTGTCGTCCGCGTCGTCCGAAATCTTGCGGATTGACAGAAACGGTACGCCATAAGTATCAGCGACATCGGCAATGGCGGCAGTCTCCATGTCAAATGCGTTAATATGAAACTCGCCCCGGTAGGCCGCTTTCTTGTCCGCATCATTTAAGAAGAAGTCCCCGGTACCGAGTGCGCCGGTCTTCATGCCGTCAATTTTCTGTGCGGCAGCCAAAAGCTTTTCATCGGCCTCATGGACATAAGTGCCGTCCGACTTCTGGCCGAGAGCGTATCCGAATACGCGGAGGTCGAAGTCGCACTCGACATAAGACTCGCCTGCTACGACATCTCCTTTTTTCAGCTGTGAGATGGCACCGGACAGTCCGGCATTGAGAAGGGCATCCACTTTGCACTCGTAGATGAGAAGAGAAGCGGCGACAGCCGCGTTAACTTTTCCAATGCCGCAGTGGACGGCAAAAATCTGTGAATCGCCCAGAGAGAGGGAGACCATGGGCAGTGCTTTGCCCGCAATATCCTTGCCGCCACGGGACAGTGCCAGGTCGTGGAACGGTTTGTACTCCAGCTCATCGGCGAAGATGAATCCATATGTTTTACTCATAGTGTTTCCTCCTGATTTTTCCATTATACTGAGCTTTATTATATTTTTCCAGTATGCTATAATTTAATCTAACTAATAATGTAATTTTCATGTTTACGGGAGAATGAGCATAATGGATAAAGTAAGAGTAACCCTGAACATTTGCGGAAACGACTACAACATTGCCACTGACGAAGACGCCGCTTATGTAGAGAAACTTGGTGCCCGCCTCGATGAGGACCTCACCAAAATCATCAAAGATAACAGCCGTCTCTCCATCACCCAGGCTGCCATCCTCGCTGCCCTTGACTATGCAGACGAGGCATCCAAAGCCACCGCTACGGCAGACAACTTAAGAGGACAAATCAAGGAGTACCTCGAGGACTCCGCCCGTTATAAAATGGAAGCTGAGGTTGCCAAGCGCGAAGTAGAGCGCCTGCAGCGGGAAATGAAGAGCAAGGACGGAAATAAGAAACCCTTTTGAGGAAGGGCAGAAGAGCACTGAGCAGGACGGTACGGTGCCTGACGCAGAAGACTCAGAGAAGTCAGATGCCAAGGCTGAGAACCCAGAACATTCTGAGGCACAGAAGAAGTCCACTGAGGACCAGGAAAAAGCCAAACCTGACAGGAAGAAGAGACCCGCTCCCAAGCCCGACTCCATGACGGACAGTCTGGACCAAATGCCCGCCGGCAGTCTAGACGACGACCCCGCAAACCGCAAACTGGTCCCGGACCACGGCGCAGTCGTCTATGCCCTTGAGCCAAAAGAGACTCCGTCTGACGAAGACGACTCCAACTTCTGGAGTAAACTTCCGTTTCTGAAAAATCGCAAGAAGAAAAAATGAGAGAGGATTCTGTCCCGTTGGACACGCCTCTCTTTTGTTTTACCTGGGCAACTCACCAGTGGATTTCCCGCGCCGCGGGCACCAAGGCCTGACCGGCCCCGCCGCAAACCCACCACTTCTGCCCACAAAGGAATCTGTATGAATCAACCCGTTGAAATTCTAGCTCCCGCTGGGAGCATGGACGCTCTGACTGCCGCCGTACGCTGCGGTGCTAACGCGGTCTACCTTGGTGCCGGGAGCTTTAATGCCCGCCGGAATGCGGCGAACTTCACGCCGGAAGAGCTGGAGCAGGCCGTTGCCTACTGTCATCTCCGCGGCGTCAAAGTGTACCTCACAACAAACACCCTGGTCTCCGACTCCGAACTGGACGACCTGCAGAAGCTCATAGAGCTTGCCTGCCGCGTCGGCATAGACGCCTGCATTATTCAGGACCTGACCGTGGCCCGGCTCATCCATGAGACCGCTCCGCAAATTCGTATGCACGGCTCTACCCAGCTTGCCACTATGACACCGGAGGGTTTCCAGGAACTGGAGAAGCTCGGTTTTGTGCGTGCTGTTCTCCCCCGTGAGCTGACCCTGAACGAAATCCGCAAAATCCGCCGGCACACCAGCCTGGAACTGGAAATTTTTGTCCACGGCGCGCTATGTATGAGCGTCTCCGGACAGTGTTACTTAAGCGCCATGCTCGGCGGCCGCAGCGGAAACCGCGGCCTCTGCGCTCAGCCATGCCGTCTGCCCTTCACAGCACCGCACAGTTCCAGTCACGCCCTGTCTCTCAAAGACCTGGACCTCATAGACCACATTCCTGAGCTGTCCGACGCCGGTGTGCTCTCCTACAAAATTGAAGGGCGTATGAAACGCCCCGAGTACGTTGCCGCAGCCGTCACTGCCTGTCGCAACAAGGTCGACGGCATAGATGACCCGGAGCTTACGCAGAACCTCCGTGCTGTCTTCTCCCGCTCCGGCTTCACTGACGGATACCTCACCGGCCACCGCGGCCCTGACATGTTTGGAACCCGCCGTAAAGATGACGTTACCGCGGCAGCGCCCATCCTGCAGTCCCTCTCCCAGCTTTACGCTAAAGAGACCAGCCCCACCCCGCTAGACCTGGTGTTCGCTGCCAGGGCAGGCCGGCCCATGACGCTCACCGTCTCTGCCCTCGGCCAGTCGGCATCTGCCGCTTCCACTGAGCCTCCACAGCCCGCACAGAAGCGTGCCGCCGACCGCGACTCAGTTTTTCGCCACCTCGGCAAGACCGGCGGGACCGCCTTCTCCGTCCGCAAGGCAGACATCCAGCTAGACGACGGTCTGTTTCTGCCCGCATCTGAGCTCAACGCCCTGCGCCGCGAGGCCATCGACCGCCTCTCCAGCCAGATTGTGGACTCCTTCCGTAAACCATTTCTGGGCGATGCAGCCTTTAATACCCTCACCCAGCCCCCGCATCACGTTTTCCACCGGGAAACAGTTATCCGGCTTCAGGACTTTCGTCAATACGGTCCTGCCTGCCAGGGACACCGGATTATTGTCCCGCTTTCCACGTACGAAGACGATCTTGCCAGGCTGAAAGCAGACGGCACCACTTTCGGCGTAGAAATTCCCCGCGCCCAGTACAAACATACGGAGCGCACCATTGGCATGTTGAAGCAGGCCAGGCAGAGCGGCGCCTCATTCGCCTTTGCCGGGACCCTGGACGGTGTGGCCCTGGCCAAACAGGCCGACCTTCCCGTTATGGGGTCATTTACCTTAAACGCGTTCAACTCCCCTGCCCTGGAAGAATACCGCAAGCTCGGGGTATCCGAGCTCGTAGTCTCACAGGAGCTGACGCTCTCCGAAATCAACGACCTGCGCGGGCGGATCTCCCGCGGTGTTCTGGTCTACGGCCGAACTCCGCTCATGCTGACCCGCAATTCTCCGGTTCACAAGGGCGACCGGTACTTAACGGACCGCAAAGACATGCAGTTCCCGGTTCTTCCCGCCCATGGTGCCAGCGAACTGTTAAACTCCCGGCCCGTATACATGGCAGACCGGCTCCAGGAAGTGCGGAATGCAGACTTTGTGCTGCTGTATTTCACCGTTGAATCGCGCGCAGAGACGGAAGACATTATCCACGACTTCGCCGACGGGGCAGCCCCGCAAGGTGAATTTACCCGCGGGCTCTACTACCGCGGCGTCAAATAAGGAGGACCCATGAAAGAGACCATTCAGATTAAATATTTCACGGACAAAATAGAAAAGCTCCGCTACATCGACGGGAAATCCGACTGGATTGACCTGCGCGCAGCGGAGGAAGTGTCGTTAAAAAAGGGCGAGTTCAAGCTCATCCCGCTCGGGGTTGCCATGAAGCTGCCGGAAGGCTATGAGGCACACGTCGTGCCGCGCTCGTCCACGTTTAAGAACTTTGGAGTTCTCCAGGTCAACTCCATGGGCATTATTGACGCGTCCTACTCAGGAGACAACGACCAGTGGTTCTGGCCGGCGCTCGCCGTGCGGGACACGGTCATCCACGTCAACGACCGGATCTGCCAGTTCCGCATTATGAAGAACCAGCCGACCATTGAGTTCCATGAAGTGGAGCAATTAAAAGGGCCGGACCGCGGTGGGTTCGGCTCTACTGGAAAACAGTAAATTCAATTTTAAATAATCATGCCGCCATTGACTCCGAGGACCTGTCCCGTAATGAACGAGGCCTGGTCGGACGCGAGGAACAGGGCGGCATTTGCTATGTCCTGCGACGTCCCGATGCGCTCCAGAGGTGTCTCCTCTTTGAGTTCCTGCATGGTCTCCTCAGAATGCATGGCATTCATCTTTGTATCTATGACCCCGGGGGCGATGCAGTTGACGCGAATACCGCTGGGGCCCTCTTCTTTGGCCAGGGCTTTCGTCAAACCAATCAGTCCTGCCTTGGACGCACTGTAAATGGTCTCACAGGAGCCGCCGACCTGTCCCCACATGGAACTGATGTTGATAATGCAGCCGCTCTTGCGGTAGATCATGCCGGGAAGGACTTCCTTCATGCACAGGAACGGTCCTTTCAGGTTGGTGTCCATAATGCGGTCGTACTCTTCTTCGGAGACATCCGTAAACAGCTGCTGAGACGAGACGCCGGCGTTGTTGATGAGCACGTCCGGCTGGCCGAAGGTGTCGGTAATGTTTCCGAACATCTCCACCACCTGCTCGGCATTGGACAGATCTGCCCAGAACGCCTCCGCGTCATGGCCATCGTCCCGAAGACTCTTAGCCTGTTCCACTGCGGGTTCCGGGTGTTGAAAACAGCAGAGCGCCGTCTGATAGCCTGCCTTGGCAAATGTCTCTGCCAGGGCGGAGCCAATTCCGCCGGATGCTCCGGTAATTACGGCAATCATGGCTTACTGGAGGGCAGATGCGGTCTTGCTGGTCTTGGTGTCACCCGGGAAGAGGGTGTAGTAGTCAACCGCACGGTAGTTGTAGATGTCGCTGAACGTGGTGTCGTTGGTCTCATAGATGGAGATGACAGCGAGACCGCTGACTTTACCAGAGGCGTCCACTTTGCCCATCATCTTGAGGTTGTCGTCCGCATCAAACAGGAACCGGTTGCGGACTCCACGGCTGGCATTGGCATAGTCTTCATAGCTGTAAGTCTGGCCCTGATACTGGACCTTGCCGGAGCCGACAAAGGAGTCGCTCATGAGATAGTCCATGGAGAGTTTTTCCAGAGCGGAAGCATAACCGTCAACCGCCTTCTGATCGTTCGGCGGAACCGGTGCGTAGATTCCTTCGCTGGAGAAGACAACGTAGTACTGTCCGCTGTCCTTATTCTTGTCATCGACTATATACATAACAGAAGCGGGAACAGCCTGTTTTCCGCTCTTGACCTGGAAGGTTACCATCTCATTTCCGGCCTTGTTCTTCGCATAGAAGATGTTGGTGGAAGCCTTGCCGCCTTTGACCGGTGAGGATTCAAATGTATAGTTATTGGAGCAGATGAGTTTCATGTACTGCTCCATGAGTCTGCCCTGAAATTCCTTGGGAACTTTGCCGCTGGAACCGTTCTTTCCACATGACGCCAGGCAAGCAGCCATACCAATAACTGCAAGGAACAGCGCGACAATTTTCGTCCATTTTTTTGAGCGCATAATTGGTCCTTCTCCTCCGAGTTTAAAGTAATAGTTATCGTATCATAGGGGGTATTCAAAGTCAATGAAGCCGCATTTTCCGGCTTGCAATGCGTGCGGGAATTCTATATAATTGTTAAATGCAAGCTCTGCTAGAGTGGCGCAGCTGGTAGCGCAACTGATTCGTAATCAGTAGGTCGTCGGTTCGAATCCGATCTCTAGCTCCAGCAAAAAAGAGACATCTCACCTCGGTGGGATGTCTCTTTTTTTGTTTTCCATTAAAATCCGTTCTGCTGCCACGGTCTGGTTGTGGTCTCCGTGGTCGTCGGTGCGGTCGTGGCCTGTGTTCTCTGCTGAGCCACCGGCGCTGCTGCCTGATTCACCGCAGCGTTGTTATTCCGCCGGGCCGATGTCTGCCGCTGCTGTGTCGTCTGTCTTACGGGCGATCCACCGGTGGTACTCACCCTCTCCGTGACCGTAGTGGTCTCCTGTCTCGTCGGACGGGTATTCACTGCTTTTCGGGAGTAATGAACGGCCGCAATAATCCCCGCAGCAATAATGACCGCGGTCAGTGTCACCGCAATAATCTTACGGATCAGGGCCATTTTCGGACTTATTTTGACCGCTTTAGCCGCTCCTGGCTGGGCACTGCTGCCAGCGCCTTCTGTCGGGCTGTCGGCATCCACCGATGCCTGAATCCAGCCGGCGTTCTTGTCCAGTCCGCGAATTTCGAACTTCGGAAAGATGGTACCGGACGAGGTCATGCCGATAGCAAAGCCGTGAATCTTCACGCCGTACTTCTTCTCAACCTTGCGGATGGCATCCTTCATCTGCTCTTTTCCGTAGTGAATATGGCTGCGGACAGTGCCAATGGGAATACTCAGCTGTTTACTGATTTCCTGGTACGTATACCCCTGCTCATGCAGGGCCAGGCACTGCGCCCGGTCCGGTGCCAGGCTGCTCATGGCAGTTTCAATCATGTCGCGCCGAACCATGTTTTCCACGGTCTGGTCCGGAGAGACATCGCTGTCATCACTCCGGCTCTCGAGGACATCCATGCCGATATTCTCTTCATCGGAGGTATCCGGCCGGAAATCGTCATGACCGGTCTTCCGCATTTTGTGGTCCAGGAGCGTCACACTGGTATTTCGGGCGATCTTTTCCGCCCATGGCATGAACCTGGACGGGTCCCGCAGCGGGGCGCGCCCCTGTCCGGAAAACGCCCGGTAAATAATAATGAACGTGTTCTGCATGGCGTCCTTGACATCCTCCGGATTTTTCAGGACGGTGAAGCAGACCCGCTCCAGTCTCTCATGGGTTCTGTTGTAAAGTTCCGTAAAAGCCTGCTGGTCTCCGGCCTGCGCCTGTCGGACCAGTTCTTCCAGCTCCAGGTCTTGACTCATTTCTTATTTCCCCTAACTATTAATTTCCCTTTACATACATTCTACCACATTGCTGTCGCCGTTTTTGAGGTTTAATCGGAGAATCTTCTCCTCGCCCTCCTCCGCAAAGACAATTTTCAGCTGATCTTCGGTCTCAAACTCCGCATATTGCGGCCGGGTTCCCTTTTCCCGGAAGAAATAGCGCAGATACCGCAGTTCCCGGTCATCATACTCTGCCACATTGTCCGATATAAACAGAGCGCTGCTCGTAATATCGTTAATCCGCGCCAGAAGAAGTTTCTGCGGAAGGCTGTACTTAATGTCCCCATGCCGAAGGAAGAAGACGTCCGGGTCATTGGCAAACGCGCACCCGTCAAGTCCCCGGCGGAAAATGGCGTTGACAATCGCCGTGCGGGTAGACGGGAACTCGTCACTCATCATGTGGCGGGACCGCAGACTGCCGTGGAAATCCATGCTGGCATCCGGGCCGATCCGGCATGAGTCAAACACACCCCAGCAGGCTCCAAGCGGAACGCCGCAGCCGAGCATAAGTTTGTCCCCGCAGAGGACTTTGAGAAAGTCGACCGCCTCACACATCAGCTGACCCCGGGTCTTGCCCTGACGAGGCTGCACACATGCCGAATACAGGAAGTCGAGCTTAAC
>CAYRKX010000039.1:0-22648 GCA_964425185.1 uncultured Eubacteriales bacterium | reverse complement strand
ACTGGGTCTGGTTCCATACGGCAAGATTATTGATACCGATGAGAACTGCCCGACCCTGACCTTTAACACCATCAACCGGCATCAGAGTGAGATTGTCCGGATCCGTCTGGACTCCGACAAGTCTCCGTGGCTGAAATATGCACATGTCGGCGATGTATATAATGTTCCAATCTCTCACGGGGAAGGACGCATTCTCGCTTCTGAGGACCTGCTGATGAGCCTGGCAGAGAACGGACAGATTATGACTCAGTATGTAGACTTGAACGGTGAGCCGACAATGGATATTGCCGGAAACCCGAATGGATCCGTCTTTGCGGTTGAGGGCCTTCTCTCTCCGAATGGTCATGTCTTTGGTAAGATGGGGCATTCCGAGCGTATCGGAGCGAACCTGTATGAAAATGTTCCGGGCGAGTATGATATGAAACTGTTTGAATCTGCTGTGGAATATTTTAGGAAAGGGTGATCTCTGATGGCAGAGAAATATTATGAAATGACCATTGCGGGTCTGAAACGCAGGCTTCCCATCTGTAAAGTCAATGATCATCTGGACATTGCTGCGTTCGTTATTTTTGGCGATGTCGAGCTGACTCAGGCTGCGGCAGCGGAGCTGTTAAAGCGGGTACCGGAGTTTGACTACATTCTGACCCCGGAGGCCAAGGGCATTCCACTCGGCTACGAACTCAGCCGGATTTCCGGCAAGAAGTACTTCGTCGCCAGAAAAGGAAAGAAGCTCTACATGGAAGAGCCGTTTGGAGTAGAAGTTAAGTCCATTACTACAGTAAATGTTCAACACCTGTATATGGACAAGACCGAAGCAGACCAGATGAAGGGCCACAAGGTTCTTATCGTTGACGATGTTATTTCTACCGGTGAGTCTTTGAACGCGGTTGTAGACCTCGCAGAGCAGGCTGGAGCAGAGATCGTCGGAAAGGCCGCTATCCTTGCGGAAGGCGACGCGTCTCAGAGAGACGATATTGTCTTCCTGGAGCCGCTCCCGCTCTTTACCAAATAATTCTGCAAATAAGAGAATACAAAGAGGGCCCGGGTCACAAGAAGTGACTCGGGTCCTTATGCATATTGAATGGTTTGGTTAGAAGCTTCTGTTATGAAATGACACACTTGGAGTTGACGGCGTTTAAGTAAGCGGGGTCATATTTTACGACCTCCCGGTCATAAGTGACCAGTCCATTGCATTCCTGCTCAACATCGGAAAGCTGGGTGAAGACAAAGGCACTCATGCCTTTTTGAATGGACGGATAAATCTGGGTGTCAAATGTACGCTTATAAGCTCTGTCGAGCTGATCTTTGGAGAAGTAGGTCCGATATCCAAACGGCATCTGTGTTGTCTGATGCCCCGGTGTGGATTTGACGTATCCGCCGAACTCGGAGAGGACATAGCACCGGTCGTCTTTTGGGGTGTAAACCGGAGTGAAATAGATGTGCTTGCTGACAAAGTCTCCGCCGCCCTGGTCGTTCCATCCGCTGGTGCGGTCTATAGGACGGGTGGGGTCGAGCTGGTAAATCATCTCACTGATTTTGTCGGAGTCGAACTGTCCCCAGCCCTCATTGAAGGGAACCCACATGCCGATGCATGGCTCACTTTCCAACAGTTTGATGGTATCTCCGGTGTCCTGAACGAATTCGTCGCGGCCGTCTTTATTCTCACGGGAGAAGAAGGCGTAGTGGCTGGCATCGTCTTTGACCTTTATCTGCAAGTAATTGTACCCTCCGATAGCCATGAGGTTGTAGTCATGGCCGCCGCTGACCATGTCCTGCCAGACAATCAGACCGAGCTTGTCAGCGTGATAGTACCAGCGCAGCGGCTCAATCTTAATATGCTTGCGGATCATATTAAAGCCCATACTCTTGAGCATCTTCATGTCGTCAACCATTGCCTGGTCTGTAGGAGCTGTCAGCTGGCCGTCGGACCAGTATCCCTGGTCGAGGACGCCGCGCTGAAAATAGGGCTTATTGTTAAGCATGAGCCGTTTTATGCCTGTACTGTCTTTTCCGACACTGAATTTCCGCATGGCAAAATAAGAGGAAACAGTCTCTTCATCAGTGGAAATTTTCAGATCATACAGTTTCGGATTCTCGGGTGTCCAGCACTGGTAGTCCTTTATGGGAATAACGAGCTTTTTTCCGCCTTTGCCGCTCTTACTGGCAAGTTCCCTGCCGCTGTCCAAAACTTTGACGGTGACCTTTGGTGCCTTCGTTCCTACAGTAACCGCAACCTGGTTCTTATCAATATCTGGAGTAATCTTCAAATGTTCCACATAGTCCTCTGGTACGCTCTCAAGCCATACCGGACCCCAGATTCCCGAAGTGGAGGAGTACCATATATTCCCGGGGTTCAGCGACTGCTTTCCACGTGCCTGATCTCCTGTATCTGTAGGATCGGTAACCTGTAACTCTACTGTATTGCTGCCAGGTTTTAGATATTTTGTGACGTCAAAAGAAAAGGGGAGGTAGCCGCCGCGATGGCTTCCGACCGGCTTTCCATTGACAACCACCTGGCAGAGATAGTCGACAGCATCAAAATGCAGAATTGTCTTCTTGTTGAAGAACTTTTTTGGCACGTGGAATGTGCGCTGGTAGTACAGTACATCTGAAGGCTGAACAATCTTCTCTACGCCGCTGAGTTTGGATTCCGGGGCAAAGGGAACCAGTATCGTTCCGTCGTATTTCCCGAGCGATTGACCGGCGGGGACAATCGCATAGTTCCATCTGCCGTTCAGGGTCATATAGCTGTTTCTACGCAGCTGTGGTCTTGGATATTCTGCGCGTGGTATGCTGCCAGCTGTATTGGAATATTTTGACGAGAGCCCAACGGACTTGGTGTTGCTTTTCGCGGTGGCTTTTGTGACCGCTGTCTGGACTTTTCCGATGGTCTTACTCAGCTCTGCCATGCCTGCTGACTCATCCAGCGCAAAGGCGCTGACTGAGAACGATGCGGTGAAAGCCAGAGCAAGCAGAATGCAGAATAGTCGTTTTGCATGCTTTTTCATGAGTTACCCTCCTTCTTTTTGAGCATAATAGTCAATGAAATTATAAATCCAACGGACTGGCGTGTAAATTCCCAGGTTTACTAAAAAGAGATAAATTAGTATAATAGAACACGTAATTTTAAAACCGTTTACCGCATTTTAGGAGGACAGAAAACATGATCAAAGACGTCATGGACTTCATCGAAGCCGCAGATCCGGAGGTTGGTTCCCGGATTAAACAGGAATTCAATCGCCAGCAGAATAACATCGAGCTGATTGCTTCCGAGAACATCGTCAGCGAGGCTACCGCTCTCGCCATGGGTTCGGTACTGACCAACAAATATGCTGAAGGATATCCCGGAAAGCGTTACTACGGCGGATGCCAGGTCGTCGATGAAATTGAGACAATTGCCATTGAACGTGCCAAGAAACTGTTTGGCGCCGAATATGCCAATGTTCAGCCGCACTCCGGTGCGCAGGCTAACATGGCAGTTACCATGGCCATCTGTGAGCCGGGCGACACCATCCTTGGGATGGATCTGAGCGCCGGTGGACATCTGACTCACGGTTCTCCGGTCAACTTCTCCGGGCGCTATTTCCATGTTGTTCCTTACGGCGTTAACGACGAAGGGTATATTGATTACGACGAGGTCGAGAGACTGGCTGTCGAAAATAAGCCGAAAATGATCATTGCCGGTGCATCCGCTTATCCGAGAATTATTGACTTTAAACGGTTCCGCGAAATTGCCGACAAGGTCGGTGCGGTTCTCTGGGTAGATATGGCCCATATTGCCGGGCTGGTTGCTGCCGGACTTCATCCGTCACCTATCCCGTATGCCGATGTTACTACCACCACAACGCATAAGACCCTTCGCGGTCCCCGCGGCGGACTTATCCTTGCCAGTGAGGAGTCCAATAAACGGTTCAACTTCAACAAGGCTATCTTCCCGGGCTGCCAGGGCGGTCCTCTGGAGCATGTTATAGCTGCTAAAGCTATCTGCTTCGGTGAGGCTCTGAAACCGGAATTTAAGACCTATCAGCAGAATATCGTTGCCAACTGCAGTGCTCTTGCCGATGAGATGACCAAGTGCGGATTTAAGCTGGTTTCTGGCGGCACAGACAACCATCTCATTCTGGTTGATCTCACCAATATTCCAGATCTTACCGGTAAAGTGCTGCAGAATAACTGTGACGAGGTTAATATTACGCTCAATAAGAATACCATTCCGAATGAGCCGCGTTCTCCGTTTGTTACTTCCGGCGTCCGGATTGGTACTCCGGCAGTTACCTCTCGTGGTTTCACCACAGAAGATATGAAGCCGGTTGCTGAGTGCATCTGGGATGTTGCCACGAACTTTGACAACAAGAAAGACGATGTGAAAGAGCGGGTTCATGCTCTTGTCAGCAAGTATCCAATTTACGAATAAGGAGTACTGCTTGCCCGGACCCTGGGCGGGTTCGGGCAATTTTTTTGCGTAAAACCTTGCATTGCGCTCTTCATTCGAGTAAAATATTAGTGAGTTAGCAAATGCTAACTCATAAGGGATTACTTCATAACTCCAGTTTTGGAGTTATATTTTTTAAAATTGAAGTTAGCAGTTGCTAATTTTCGGATGAAAGGATAGAATATGAGTATTGTAATTGTCGGTGGAAACGAGTGTATGGTGCGACAGTACAAAACGCTGTGCAAGGAGTATAACTGTAAAGCGAAGATTTACCCGAAGATGAGCGGGGGCCTTCGGAATATCGGAAATCCCGATCTTCTGGTCCTGTTCACCAGCACTACTTCTCACAAGATGGTTCAGTGTGCACTGAGTCAGGCCAAGCAGAGCAGCAAGACACAGATTGCCCGCACACATTCTGCTTCCATGGCTGCACTTCGCAAAGTTCTTGATGAAAACGTCGGAAGACCGAATGCTTCCGTCTGCTGAGTAAACTGGCCTATGTCTGACGAATTAATTGCCCAACAGTGTTCCCCAACGTTAGCGGGAATTAAAACTGGAAATCTGTTTCGCTGTTCTTTCTCCAGCAGAGAGGAGCTGAAACAGGATCTTCGAAATCTGAACCGTATGCTGGGGCCGAAAGGGGTCCGGGTACTGCCGCTCTCCGTGAACGAGAGAAGTGCATTGATTTACCTGTACCGCCCTGCGCAGCTCCGACGGGACATTCAGAATGAGGCCGCGTTGAAAATCCTCGAGGATAAAGGATATCCAAAGGGGAGTCCAGACCGGTTTATTCTTCACCTGATGCAGGAACTCAAATCGGGTAATGAGTTTCCGCATGAAATCGGGCTGTTTCTGGGATATCCTCCTGAGGATGTCCAGGGTTTTATTGAAAATCAGGCTCATAACCAGAAGTGCACCGGCTGCTGGAAAGTCTATGGCGACGTTGAGTCGGCATCTGAGACCTTCCACCGGTACCATGAGTGCACCAAGGCATATGTGGATATGGTCCGCAAAGGGAAAAGCATTGAACAGCTAACTATAGCTGGTTAAAATACGAATTAGAAGGTGTAAAAAATGAAAGTAGCAGTTGTTTACTGGAGTGGAACAGGAAATACCGAGGCTATGGCCAAGGCCGTTGCCGAGGGTGCCAGAGGAAAAGGCGCCAGCGCAGATCTCATTACCGCATCGGATTTCGATGAGAGTAAGGTAGATTCTTACGATGCCATTGCTTTTGGCTGTCCTGCTATGGGTGCAGAAGAGCTTGAAGAAGATGAGTTTGCACCGATGTTCGAGTCTGTTGAGCCAAAGCTCAGCGGTAAAAAGGTTGCCGCAAAGGGAAAAGCATTGAACAGCTAACTATAGCTGGTTAAAATACGAATTAGAAGGTGTAAAAAATGAAAGTAGCAGTTGTTTACTGGAGTGGAACAGGAAATACCGAGGCTATGGCCAAGGCCGTTGCCGAGGGTGCCAGAGGAAAAGGCGCCAGCGCAGATCTCATTACCGCATCGGATTTCGATGAGAGTAAGGTAGATTCTTACGATGCCATTGCTTTTGGCTGTCCTGCTATGGGTGCAGAAGAGCTTGAAGAAGATGAGTTTGCACCGATGTTCGAGTCTGTTGAGCCAAAGCTCAGCGGTAAAAAGGTTGCTCTGTTTGGCTCCTATGGCTGGGGCGATGGTGAATGGATGCGTACCTGGGAAGAGCAGGTTAAAGGTGATGGCGCTGTTCTCGCAACCGAAAGCGTTATTGTGAACGAAGAGCCTGACGATGACGGCATTGCCCAGTGCAAGGCATTGGGAGCTGCTCTCGCAGAATAATTTTAGACATTATGAAAATGGTGCCGGGATTTCTGAATTTCAGTCATCCCGGCGCCGTTTTTCGTGTATAATAGTCGCGCATACCGAAAAAGGAAGTGTAAGTTTATGAAAGTCGCAATAATTTACTGGAGCGACACCGGCAATACCGAGGAAATGGCGCATGCTTTTGTCGACGGCGTACACAGCGCAGGAGCAGAAGCAGAGGTACTTCGGTGCGTCCAGGTTCAGAAAACGACCTTGGAGGAATATGATGCTTTTGCCTTCGGCTGTCCGGCCATGGGTGATGAAGAGCTTGAGGAAACCACATTTGAGCCGATGTTCTCACGGATTGAGAACGGTTTGAAAGGCCGGAGAATCGCCCTGTTCGGGTCTTATGGCTGGGGTGACGGTCAGTGGATGCGTGACTGGGAAAAGCGCGCGGAAAAAGATGGCGCAGTTCTGGTAACTGACTGTGTCATTGCTAATGAGTATCCGTCCGATGAAAAGCTGGAGGAATGCCGGAAAGCAGGAGCACTTCTTGCGAAGGGAGATTCCGCTAAATGACTTTTGTTTTCATGCGGCATGGAAGAACAGACTATAA
Organism: uncultured Eubacteriales bacterium; assembly: GCA_964425185.1. Classification (GTDB taxonomy): domain Bacteria; phylum Bacillota; class Clostridia; order Oscillospirales; family Acutalibacteraceae; genus RUG420. The sequence continues at coordinate 15,819 of CAYRKX010000039.1, read as the reverse complement.
CGCCCATCATCTTCTGCAGGGCCAGACAGAAATTCCTCTCAACGCGGAGGGCATTCAGGAGGCCCGGGAAGCCCATCAGGAGCTGCAGAAGGATGGATATCATTTTAACCGGGTTGTCAGCAGCCCATTGGGCAGAGCGGTCCAGACCGCGGCATTTGCAAGTGGTTTTACAACAGATCGGATTTCCAAGGAGCCGCGTCTGATTGAAATCGGATTTGGTCCCATGGAAGGGGTGCCGGCTTCTGAGCTTGGCGGGGAAATGCAGAAATTCTTTAAGGATCCTGTCCATTATGTCCCGCCGCAAGGCGCAGAGTCCTACCAGCACCTTCTGAAGCGGATTCAGAACTTCCTGGATTCCTATCTTCAGGATACCTCGGATGAGACGGTGCTGGCTCTTTCTCACGGTGCTGCACTGCACGCCATGTATTTGCTTCTGACTGGAAAATCTCTGGACCATTTCTGGGATGTTCCTATTGGAAACTGCGGGTACTTTGAAGTATCCAACAGTTCCGGTCACTGGGAGATTGTCAGTGAACATCTGCATGGAGAAGCCTGGGTTCCCTATACAAAATAATGTCAGATTGAAATAATCGAGGAATAATAAAAAGGCCGTGTCACAACGTGACACGGCCTGCTTTTATTGTGTAGGATTTACTTCGCCAGACGGCTCTTAATACTCAGAGTCGTCATCATCCTGGCTGTTTCCCGCTTCAAACATGTCATCATACAGTGCATCTTCCGGAGTATATTTTTCGTCCGGATGATTAGTGTAGTAAAGCTGAAGCGGACGATTCTTTCTGTCAGGATCATCTCCGGCGGAAGCCCCTTTGCGTTTCCGGCTGTTCGGAAGGAAGACCGTAAACAGAAGCACCAGGAACAGCGTGATGAAGGTGATGATGAGACCTTCATTCATTCCCTTAGCATGATAAACGAAGCGAACGTGATGTCTTCCAGGAGTCATGTTGACGCCGATCAAAGCGTTGCCGACCTTGACAATATTGTCATCCGACACTTTTTGTCCATCTACATAGATGGACCAGCCTGGATCGTAGTTGATAGAAGTGTAGAGGAACTGATTCTGACCAATAGTGACGTTGCCTTCCAGCTTTGTGTCAGACATCTTGGTGAATTTCACAGCTCCGCTGTCATTCAGCTGGTTATACCCCTGCTGGAATGCCGCACCATTTATGGATGCGAGGTAGACGTCTACGGTACCGTTATCCTGAGTGACCGGGCAGGTGATGTCGATTTTTACACCGGCTTTGAGAACGCCGAGATCGAGAAGATATTCTTCATCGGTTCCGCAGTTCTGTTCTTTCTTCATGCTGCCGTCTTCTGCGTTGACGGTAAGTTTGTCAATCTGCGGGCTGCGGACACACAGGAAATAGTTTCTGGTTTTGTCCGGGGTAAAGGACATGGTGAAGGAACCGTCTGCATTGGCATCTTCTTTTTCAAAGGTGTAACTGTTGGACTGGATTTCCTGCGGGAAGGGAACAATGTTGTTGAAGGTGACCTCATCAATGGTATCTTTCTCCAGTGCTCCCTTGACACCGGTTGCCCGCTCCCAGTAATCCTCCTGGTTCTGAATGGGATCGTTATTGTAGTAATCCCAGTTCTTCAGAGAATTGTTAACTGCGTAAGCAAGAGGCAGCCAGTACCGGTTGCGGTAGATTCCCATGTCGTCCGTGTGACCGATCTTTTTAAAGTAGTTATTGTTCAGCGTGATGACATCCGGATCATTGTTGACCAGATACTTCATGGAGAACATGGCATTATAGATTGGGGTCTGCGGATTGTAGATGTAGCTGTTGATATAGTTGCCGGCAAGTCCGAGGTCGTATTGCAGGTTGGCCGTCTTTTCGTAGGCCATGGAGGAGAACTCACTGATGCCGTTGTAGCCATACCAGCTTGGGTTCATAATTCTGTAGTTTTCACAGAGCTCCATGCGGTACATATTGGTTCCGTCATAGTCGTCTATGAACTTTTCAATGTTCTTGACTTCTTTATAGTCGCCGTTGAAGTCGTCCATAGGAAGGGAGACTTCAAAGTTGCCGACATCAGCAATAATAACTTCGGCAAACATACAGCAGAAGAGAACCGAGGCAATGGTTTTGGTCCGGAATTTTCTGTTGGTGAGCATGGCAAAGCAGATAATGTAGAGTGCCCAGAATGCCATGGTGATGATCAGAGATTCCTGACTGGTATTCTTGGAGCCTACCTTGCCAATAATCGCAACAAACGCTGCTGTGAGAATTCCAACCGAGAGTATATCGCGAAGCTGAAGTTCCCGGATGTGGGTCAGAGCCTTGAAGGCCATGAGCAGCAGGAAGAAGACATACACGAAGGACTGGCGATAGGGCAGGTCGTTCGGAAAATGGAAGCCGTGCCACATGTAGTTGAGCTTGTTGATGTCAAAAGAGAAGTAGAGCACAACAAGCATAACCGCATCAGAGATTTTTTCACGGAGCGGAATAGATTTAACAAAGAAGAACAGGATGGCGAGAACCACAGTGCCGATTCCACAGAAAATGTTTGGAAGAACAGGATCTTCGGAAGCACGGATAGTGGGATCTAGTGCGTCAGTGTGATTGGCCAGGAAATCAAAGAAGTTGAAATAGAGTTTGGAGTCCTGCGGGAAGATACCGGAGGTTGCAGAGCAGCTCTTCAGAGCAAAGTAAGTTGGGAGAAGAGCAAATGCTGCAAGAGCGCCGGCGACAATGGCATAGCCGATGCAGCGAAGAAGCGCATGCACAAAGTGAGAGCAGCGAAGTGTCTCATCAAAGGAAACTTTGCCTTTGTCATTTTGTCTCGGTTCACGGATCATAACACCACCGGGATACTGGCCGATATAGTAGACCAGGAAGTACAGGACCATGAAAATAGCGGTCATGTATGCCATGTAATAGTTGGCAACCAGAAGAACCGTAAAGGAGACAGTGTAGAGCCATGGCTTTTTCTGGTCGATAATCTGCTCGAGGCCGAGAATGATGAGCGGCAGAAGCATCATGCCGTCAAGCCACATGAAGTTCCAGTAGTAGGCAACAAAGTAACCGCTGAAGGCGTAGAGAAGGCCAAAGCCTGCGGTCAGAAGGTTGTGCTTCTGAAACTGGGTGGATTTTTTCAGGTAATAGGTAAAGTTCGCTGAGGAAAACGCTCCCTTCAGCATGATGATAAACGCAATAAACTGGGGAACATGCTTGTGTCCAAAGAGAAGAACGAGAAGTTCCAGTGGACTGGAGCAGTAGTTGAAAACGTTCCCGAGGAAGTTTCCGCCGCCCCCGGAGTGCCAGGAGTAGACAATACTTCCGTGCCCGGTCAACCGGTCGAAATACTCGCTGAGCAGCGGGCCGTACTGGTGGAACATATCCATACGCATAATGGACATGGAGCCAAAGGGTGTCAGGTTGTAGACAACCCAGAATACGAGAGAGACGACAATCGCCGTGAAGAAGGAAATCAGGACAAATTCATTCCGCCGGCAGAGGCGGGAAAACCTGGAATTTCCATGTCTCTTTTTAGATTCCATGGACTTGACCTCACAATAATCAAAATACGGTGAAAGTATAGCAAAGATGGGCTTTTTATTCAATATTCAAAGGCTCGATTGTTGAGAATCCCACCCCGTTATGGTAAAATACATAAAAGCTAAATTCGAGCTGAATCAGGAGGATTTTATACTATGCCGGAAACTAAAAACAGTAATTTTTCCTCTGGCCTTGTCATCTCCGAAGAGGTCATTGCGACAATTGCTGCCAATGCCGCGAGAGACGTGGACGGGGTCGAGGATCTCGGCAACCGACCGGCCGACCTTTATACCGCGTTTAAAATCGGTGCTGACGACCTGAAAAAAGTTGCCGTAGAATTGACAGACTATGATATTAAGACGCATGTCTACATTGTGGTCTCCAGCAACGCCAAAATTCAGGAAGTTGCCGCGGAAGTCCAGAAGGCGGTCAAAAACGCCATTCAGAGTATGACCGGCCGAATTGTGACCCGGGTTGATGTTACTGTCACCGGGGTCAAGACGGATCCTGAACCCGCACCGGTGGAAGTTACACCGGTTGAACCTTGAATTATGAAAGATTAGAAAACGGGCTCTCCAGAATAAGTGTTTCTTTGGAGAGCCTCTTTTTTTGGAGGATGTATCTATGAATCGAAGCCAGGAGAGAGAACAGGCATTTATCATCCTGTTTGAAAAGGCTTTCAACCCGGATATCTCGGAAGAGGAACTTATTTCCATGGCCGAGGAGTCGGAATTTATTCAGGCCACACCGTTTACCGAGAAACTCATTCGAACGGCTCTCGAAAACAGTGAAGCTATTGACAAGGAAATTGAGGAGCACTCCGTAGGCTGGTCTTTGTCCCGCATGACGCGGGTATCTCTGGCTATTCTTCGGCTGGCTGTAGGTGAAATCCTGTACGCCGATGATATTCCCAGCAGTGTCACTATCAATGAGGCCGTAGAACTTGCCAAGAAGTACGCAGGGAAAAAGGACAGCGCATTTATCAATGGTGTTCTGGGCAGTATTGTCCGGGGCGAAGAATGAGCTGTTATTTCTTTGCCGCAGATACCAGCAACTACACCACCTCCGCGGCAATTTACGATGCGGAGTCTGAAACGGTCTATCACGCAAAAAAACTTCTTCCCGTCAAACAGGGGGAGCGGGGAATCCGTCAGAGCAATGCGGTTTTTCACCACATTCAGCAGCTCCCGGAAATGGTGGAAAAAGTTACCGGTCTCATTCCTGAGCGCAGTCCTGTTCTGGCAGCAGGAGCATCGACTCAGCCGAGAAGGGTAAAGGACAGTTATATGCCCTGCTTTCTCGTGGGAACGGCCAATGCCGGAAATTTTGCTTCTTTAAACCATATTCCTTTTTATGCATTCAGTCATCAGGAAGGACATGTAGCGGCCGCCCTGTATTCTGCCGGAAAACTGGACTGGATTGGCTCGGAATTCTTGGCTTTTCATGTATCCGGCGGAACGACAGAGTCGCTTCTGGTTCGTCCAGGAAAATCTGCTCCCATTGAAGCCTCTGTTATTGGTACTTCTACAGATCTAAAAGCGGGTATGGCCATAGACCGCGTCGGAGTTATGCTGGGCATGAAATTCCCTGCCGGCCCGGAGATGGAACAGCTGGCGCTCCGGTCAGACCGTAAATTTAAAATACATCCTTCGGTTAAGGATCTGGACTGCAGTCTCTCCGGTGTAGAAAATCAATGTCGAAAAATGATGGATAACGGGGAGAACCCCGCAGATATTGCTCTCTACTGTCTCAAGTATGTAGAAGCTTCCCTGCAGGTTATGGCAGAACATCTGGTGGAGAAGTATCCAGGACTGCCGCTGATTTTTTCCGGCGGTGTCATGTCAAACCAGATTATTCGGAAAGATTTCACAGAACAGTTCGGCGCTTCCTTCGCCGAACCGGAATTTTCCGCTGACAACGCGGCGGGAGCAGCTGTACTTACGGCACTCTCTTACGAGGGTGGTTATGCACCGTCCGATCCGGCAGCTATCTGTGCCGCTCGGAACTCCTAAAAACAGGAAGTGAAAGACATGGAAAACGCAGTTCCCCGGGTGCTGACAGTCGGTCAACTGACGAACTATATGAAGTCGGTCATGGATTCGGACCCGCACCTCAAGAACATTCTGCTTACCGGAGAAATTTCCAACTTCACCCTTGCCAGGTCCGGTCATATGTATCTGACCCTCAAGGATGATACCGCAGCCATGCGTGCCGTCATGTTCCGCCGGTCCGCTTCGTTCCTGAAGTTCCGCCCGGAAGACGGAATGAAGGTCATCGTGTCCGGTCATGTCTCAATTTACCCCAAAAACGGGGAATACCAGTTCTACATTGACACCATGCAGCCGGACGGACTGGGTGCGCTAAGCCTTGCCTTTGAACAGCTGAAAAAGAAGCTGGAGCAGGAGGGCCTGTTTGACGAGAGACACAAGAAAGTCCTCCCGGATTATCCCCAGAAAATCGGCGTGGTAACTTCACCCTCTACCGCAGCTTTTCAGGATATTCAGAAGGTCCTGCGGCGGCGCTGGCCAATGGCAGAAATTACTCTCTGCCCGGCTCTGGTCCAGGGCGATGAAGCTCCGGCTCAGATTATACGAGCTCTGAAGACCATTGACCGTGCCGGAATGGATGTCATTATTCTGGCCCGGGGCGGAGGTTCTATAGAAGATCTCTGGTGCTTTAACGACGAAGGTGTTGCCCGTGCGGTCTATAACTGCAGGACACCAGTGGTTACCGGTGTGGGTCATGAAACGGATACCACGCTGGTAGACTTCGTCGCTGATCAGCGGGAACCAACTCCTTCTGCAGCAGCAGAACGGGTTTCTCCTGACCAGAATGAGGAGTATGACCGAATTCTGCAGTATCAGAACCGGATGCGCTCCATTCTTCAAAACCATATTAACAATGATCGCGACAGGATCGAGTACTGGAAGACCTCGAATGCCCTGAGCGGGTTTCCAAGTCTTCTCGACAACCGGCGTGTCAATGTGGACGATATGGTTACGCGGCTGTCCCGTTCTCTGGACGATAAACTCTCTCAGGAAGAAAATAAAGTCTGGATGTACCAGGGAAAGTTGGAGGCCCATAAACCGCGGAATCTGCTTCTGCGGTATCAGGCACGGCTGGATAAGGCAGAGAGCCGTCTCAGCCAGTTCATCGCCGGGAAAATTAATACTGAGCGGAGCGCACTGAAGGTCAGTGCTGCAAAGCTGGTTGCGTATAATCCATTGCAGGTCCTGTCCCGAGGCTACAGTATAGCCAATCAGGAGGATGGTACTGTTATAAAGTCTGTAGATCAGCTGACAAGAGGGGAATCCTTTACCTTGAAACTGAGCGACGGAACCGCACAGTGTACTGCAGAAGACATACAGAAAGAGGAGCATTGACATGGCAGAAAAGAAGAAAACAACTGAGCCCACCTATGAGCAGGCCATGAAACGCCTGGAAGAAATTGTTCTCAAGCTGGAGCAGGAAGACAATCTCAGCCTGGATGACTCCTTGACTCTGTATGAAGAGGGGACGCGGCTGGCCAAGTTCTGCAACAAAAAACTGGACGATGCCGAGCTGACCATTTCACAGATTGAGGCGAAAAACGAGGCAGAGGATGACGGCAGTACAAAAAATGAAGATGACGACGACCTGCCGTTCTGAGTGAAATAAAGGAAGCGTGTTTTTATGGCTGGACTGGGCATGACGCCGCAGAACGAGGCGGTTTTTAACTCGTACCACGAAAAAATAGAGGCGGCCCTGAGCCGATATCTGGATATTCATGACGACCGTGTACAGATTACTGCAGACGCTATGCGGTACAGCACCATGGTTGGCGGAAAACGACTGCGGCCGGTTCTGGTTCTGGAATTCTGCCGGCTCTGCGGCGGAAATCCGGACGACGCCATGCCATTTGCATGTGCTCTCGAGATGGTGCACACCTCATCTCTCATTCATGATGACCTGCCATGCATGGATAACGACGATTACCGCCGTGGCAAACCGTCCTGTCATAAAAAATTTGGTTATAACTATGCTCTCCTCGCGGGCGATGCACTGGAAGCTTACGCGTTCGAAACTGCGGCAGGGGCTTCGGTAAATCCGGAAATAACGGTAGAGTGTCTAAAACGCCTGACTGCTGCTACCGGAGTCCGCGGTATGCTTGGCGGGCAGACAATGGATGAGGAGAACGAGGGAAATTCCCAGGTGAATCTTGCCCGCCTGACAGAGACCGATGCTCTGAAGACCGGAGCGTTTATCCGGGTTGCCTGTGAAATGGGCTGTCTGACAGCCTCAGCTTCCGACGAACAGATGGACCATGCTGTTCAGTATGGAAATGCGCTGGGAGTTGCGTTCCAGATTCAGGATGACATTCTGGATGTGGTAGGAGACGAACAGAAACTCGGCAAGGCCGTTGGCTCAGACCAGGACAGTAACAAGTCCACATATGTAGGACTTCTTGGACTGGATGGGGCGAGAAAACGGGCGGAAGATTTCACAGAACAGGCCCTGAAGGCTCTGGAGTTTTTCCCGGACAATAACTTCTTAAAGGAACTGACCTCGGTGCTGCTGAAACGGGATCACTAAGGACTAACATATGGAAATCAAAATTTTAAATCAAATACACTCTCCGGAAGATGTCAAGCATCTGTCACGACCGGAACTGGATATTCTGGCGCAGGAGGTTCGTCAGACCCTGGTAGAGACTACGGCAAAGACCGGCGGTCATCTTGCATCGAACCTCGGAGTCGTGGAACTGACTATTGCTCTGGAGCGGGTGTTCGACTCTCCACGGGACTCCATCGTCTGGGATGTTGGTCACCAGTGCTATACACATAAACTTCTGACAGGAAGATATGACAAATTTTCCACTTTGCGACAGAACCACGGAATTTCCGGATTTCCCAACCCCAAAGAGAGTAAACATGACGTGTTTGCTGCTGGACACAGCGGAACTTCCATTGCTGCCTCCTATGGACTTTCTGTGGCCAAGACCCTGACGAAGGATCCATCCTATACGGTTGCTGTTATTGGCGACGGTTCATTTACCGGCGGACTGGTCTATGAAGCGCTGAACAATGCAGGCCATTCCAATACCAGACTGATTGTCATTCTGAATGAGAATGATATGTCCATCTCCAAAAATGTCGGAGCGCTGGCCTACTATCTCACTGCCATTCGAACCAATCCGAAGTATTACCGTCTGAAGGGTGAAATTAAGGATGTTCTCCATCAGGTTCCAGTTGTCGGGGATACGACGGTGAAGGCTATTGTCCGGGCCAAGAAGAAACTGAAAAACACGATCTATTCCAGCAACTTCTTTGAAGATCTGGGATTTACTTACATGGGTCCTATTGACGGCCATGACATTGATGCACTATGTAATGCCATGGAGAGCGCCAAGGACTCCAAGGATATTAAAGAGCCGGTTCTCATCCATATTCATACAGTTAAGGGAAAAGGCTATCCACCTGCGGAGATCAACCCGTCCAAATTCCACGGAATTGGTCAGTTTGACCCGAGAACCGGAGATCTTCTGAAACCGGCTGCTACCAATTTCTCCAATGAATTCGGCAAATGTCTCGTCACGTTTGCAGAGCAGGACAAGCGGATCTGTGCCATTACAGCTGCTATGGCACTGGGAACCGGCCTACAGGGATTTGCCAAACGGTTTCCCAACCGCTTCTTTGATGTTGGAATTGCGGAGGAGTTTGGCGCCACGTTTGCCGGCGGTCTTGCCAAAGGCGGGATGATCCCTGTCTTCGCGGTCTATTCCACATTTCTGCAGCGTGCGTACGATGAAATTGTCCATGATGTCTCCATGCAGGACCTGAAGGTCATCTTTGCGGTCGATCGTGCCGGCTTTGTCGGTGATGATGGACGGAGCCACCAGGGAATTTTCGATATTGCATTTTTACGGACCATTCCCAACAGCGTCATCTATTCTCCGTCCAGCTACAAGGGCCTTGCGCTGTATCTGTACCGTGCCTTTTACGATGAGGGCAAGGTTATTGCTGTTCGGTATCCTCGTGGACAGGAGGGGTATATGCCGGAAGGGTTTGCCGAATCCTATGACGACTACCAGGTTCTGGGCGACTCGGAGGCAAAAATCTGCCTGGTCACCTTTGGCGGACTGTTTTCTGAAGCGGCCAAGGCTATGGACACCCTGAAACAGGAGGGTATTTCCATTAAACTCATCAAGCTGAACAAAATCTTTCCAGTCAATGAGAACGCGGTCAAAGAAGCGGCTCAGGCTGAACATATTCTCTTCTTTGAAGAGGGGGTCAAGAGCGGAGGAATCGGCGAAGTGTTTGCGTTCCAGCTCTTATCCATGGGATACCGCGGGCGATACCAGCATTTTGCGGTCGACAACACTTTTGTCGACCATGCGCCAATTCCTGTTCTGCGTCACCGGTATCACCTTGATGGCGATTCAATGTTGGAAGAAGTTCACAGGAGCGTGCAGAAAATTGAAAAATAAAAAGAGACTGGATGTTGCGGTCTTTGAACAGGGACTGACCGAAAGCCGTGAAAAGGCTAAAGCGCTCATTATGGAGGGCTCAGTCTATGTCAACGGACAGCGCTGCATCAAAGCTGGCGAACAGGTTAAGGATGACGATGTCATTGAGATGCGGGGAAAGAAAAATCCCTATGTCAGCCGCGGCGGCTATAAACTGGAAAAGGCCATGAAGGAGTTTCCCATCACATTGGAGGGAAAGACCTGCATGGATATTGGGGCATCAACCGGCGGATTTACCGACTGTATGCTGCAGAATGGAGCCAAAAAAGTATATTCTATTGACGTTGGCTACGGCCAGCTTGCCTGGAAACTTGTTACCGACCCCCGCGTGGTCAATATGGAACGGACCAATTTCCGTTATGTCACGGAGGAACAGATTCCAGAACCCATTGATTTTGCCAGTGTAGATGTCTCTTTTATATCCCTGAAAATCATTCTCCCGGTACTACGAGAGCGGCTGCGGGATGGCGGCCAGGCAGTGTGTCTCATTAAACCGCAGTTTGAGGCCGGACGGGAGAAAGTCGGCAAAAAGGGTGTGGTTCGGGACTTGAAGGTTCACACGGAAGTTGTGGAGACCATAACCGGTTTTGCCCTTGACCATGGTTTTTCACTCCTTGGACTGACCTATTCGCCAATAAAAGGGCCCGAAGGAAATATAGAATATTTAATGTATATAGAGAAGTCGGATGCACCCGTAAATCGCCTGGATTTTGCCATAGCGGACCTCACGGAAGCATCCCACGAGAATTTGAACCAAAAAGGAGAACACGGTGAAAATAGGACTGCTGCCCAATCTGACAAGGGCAATGGCACTGGAGACCACAGTTAGTATTTGCGGATGGCTTCGCCGCTACGGCGCGGAATTTGCCTGTCTGCCGGAAAATGCGGACGAATTGACTGATATTCGGGGAATGCAGGTGAAAAAGTTTCCCGACCTCATGAACTGGTGCGATACTGTCATTACGGTTGGTGGTGACGGCTCCATGCTCATGGCGGCAAAACGGGTTGTCGACTATGACAAACCCATTCTCTGCATTAACTCCGGCCATCTGGCGTTTATGGCTGGTCTCGAAAGAAATGAGATGCCTCTTCTGAAAAATCTCATTGACGGAGAATATGAAATTGATAACCGTATGCTCATAGATGCAAAACTAATCCGGAACGGTGAGGTGGTGGAGACCCACCACTGTATTAATGATGCGGTACTGTGCCGCGGACGCAGTGTGAAAATTACTGACCTTGATATTACCTGCGATAACCGCCTGACAAATACCTATCGTGCGGACGGAATTATTGTTGCTACGCCGACCGGCTCGTCGGGATATTCTCTGTCGGCAGGCGGCCCGGTTATCAATCCGAGCATTGAGGCCATTGTTGTCACTCCCATCTGCCCGCAGTCACTCTTTGCCCGTTCCATCGTCTTCAGTCCGGAGAATAAAATTGAAATTTCCCGCGATCCGCGATCGAGCAACAGCGATCTTGTGGTCTCGTTTGACGGTGAAGAGGTTATTGACTACCAGCCGGACGATATCCTGTCCATTACGAAGTCAAAGAAGTATGCCAGCTTTATTCGGATTAAGAATGAAAACTTCTTTGAAATTTTAAATAAGAAACTTGCCGGGACGGAGGTTAAAATGTCATGAGTGTCCGCAAAGATCGTCAGAGTATGATAAAAAAACTCATAAGGGATGAACAGATTTCGACCCAGGATGAGCTCATACAGAGGCTCTTTGCCAACGGGTTTGAAGTAACCCAGGCCACCGTGTCCCGGGATATCAAAGACCTGAAACTCATAAAGAAAGTAGGGCCAAGTGGGAAATCCATCTACTGTCTTGGTAATAATGACAGCGATATGGCACTTTCCCGGTACAATGCCATTTTGACTGAGGCCCTGGTTTCTGCCGACTATTCCCAGAATATCTGCGTTGTGAAAACACACAGTGGTATGGCCAATGCTGCGGCTGCCGCCATAGACGCCATGGACTGGGACGGAATTGTGGGAACCCTTGCCGGTGATGACACCGTGTTTGTGCTCTGCCGGAATGAAGATAAAACCGAGAAATTTTATGAGGCCATGTCTAGTCAGATCTCATAAGCGGAGGAATTGAGCGATGCTCAGCAACCTGAAAATTGAGAATATTGCCATTATTGAGTCCGCCGAAATTGAATTTTCGGACGGGCTTAACGTCCTGAGCGGTGAGACCGGAGCCGGTAAGTCCATTATTATTGATGCTATCAGTTCAGTTCTTGGAGAACGGACATCCAAGGACCTGATTCGTACCGGCGCTTCTCGTGCCAAAGTTACCGCCCTGTTTCAGGAGATTTCCCCGGAGGTCGAGCAGACTCTGAAGGACCTTGACCTCGACCTGACGGAAGACAGGTCTCTGTTAATTTCCCGGACGCTGCAAAAAGACGGTCGAAATATCTGCAAAGTCAACGGGTCTCCAGTCACAGTCACTATGCTCCGGCAAATTGGAAAACAGCTTATCAGCATTCATGGCCAGCATGACAGTCAGAATCTGCTGAACAGTGAATACCATTATAAGTACCTTGACAGCCTTGGTGGATTGGACCCGCTGCTGAACGACTACTCTGAGAAATACCATGAATATCTGGCGTTATACCGAAAATTCCGTGACCTGCAGAAAAATGCCGAGGAGGCTGCGGCGCGAATTGATTTCCTGAAGTTTGAGGTTCAGGAAATTGAAAACGCCCACATCCGGGTCGGAGAATTAGATGAGCTTCAGCAGAAACGGGAGTTCTTCCGCAACTCAGAGAAGGTCATCCGAAATCTGAAAACAGCTCTTGCGGCACTCAGTGACTCGGAAGATCTCAGCGGGGCGGTATCCCGTCTGTTTGATGCCTCTTCTGCACTACAGCATGCGGTAAAATATCTCCCGGATATTTCTGACACGGAGACAAAGATTACGGAAGCAGCCTACAATATGCAGGATGCCCAGGAAGCCCTTAAGGATGCCATCTACAGTTCTGATTATGACCAGGAAGAACAGGCGGAGGTCGAGGACAGACTCGATGAGCTGCAGAAACTCCGGACCAAATACGGTCAGACAGAGGAAGAAATCCTCGCCTATTATGAGCGGGAAAAACAGGAACTTTATGACCTCGAACATCGACAGGAGACCAGCAATGATCTGGAACGGCAGCTGGAGGAAAAGAAGGGAGCCCTTCTGGATTCTGCCCGGGCTCTCAGCGATGCCCGGAAGGAAACGGCCAGACAGTTTGAAGAGAAGGTCGGAAACGAGCTGCGTTTTCTGAATATGCCGAATGTTGTCATTCAGACTTCTTTTACACCGTGCAAGCTGAATCCAACCGGCTCAGATGTGATTGAGTTCCTTATCTCCACAAACCCTGGAGAAGAGCCGAAACCGCTGTCCAAAATTGCTTCCGGTGGAGAACTCTCCCGGATTATGCTGGCCATTCAGAATGTTCTGTCTGCCAAAGGTAATGTCCAGACCATGATCTTTGACGAAATTGATACCGGTGTCTCTGGAAGTGAAGCGGAGCGGATTGCGAAGAAACTCCACAGCGTTTCAAGACAGCATCAGGTTCTCTGTATTACTCACAGTGCTCAGGTGGCTTCTTATGCCGATGCCCACTATAAAATCTCTAAAGAAGTTGTAGACGGTAAGACTTATACTCGAGTTCGGAAGCTGGACCATGAAGGCCGGGTTATGGAACTCGCACGAATTATTGGTGGAGAGAAAATTACCGATCTGCAGAAGCAGAGCGCAGAGGAAATGCTAACCAGGACCCAAGCTTGACTTTCCCTATAGAAACAGGTATTTTATAATTTATTCTATATTAAATTTTCATACGAAAGGATTAGATCGATGACAGTTTACGACGAACTCGTAGCGCGCGGACTGATCGCCCAGGTTACGGACGAAGAGGAAATTAAGGACCTTATCAATAATGGTAAAGCGACTTTCTATATCGGCTTCGACCCTACAGCTGACAGCCTTCACGTTGGACACTTCATGGCTCTCTGCCTTATGAAACGACTGCAGATGGCGGGCAACAAGCCTATTGCTCTTGTCGGAGGCGGAACCGGCTATATTGGTGACCCGTCCGGCAGAACGGATATGCGCTCTATGATGACGCCGGAGCAGATTCAGCACAACTGTGACTGCTTCAAGAAACAGATGGAGCGGTTCATTGATTTCGGCGAGGGTAAGGCCCAGATGGTCAACAACGCCGACTGGCTTCTCAATTTAAATTACATTGATTACCTTCGTGAAGTTGGCGCGTATTTCTCCGTCAACAATATGCTTCGTGCGGAGGCATATAAGCAGAGAATGGCAAGAGGCCTGAGCTTCCTGGAATTCAACTACATGACCATGCAGGCTTACGACTTCTACTATCTCTACACCCATTACGGCTGTAACATGGAATTTGGCGGTGACGACCAGTGGTCCAATATGCTTGCCGGAACCGAACTTATCCGCAAGAAGCTTGGCAAGGATGCCTACGCCATGACGATTACTCTTCTTCTCAACTCGGAAGGGAAGAAGATGGGTAAGACCGCATCCGGTGCGGTATGGCTTGACCCGAATAAGACCTCTCCTTACGAGTTCTACCAGTACTGGAGAAATGTCGATGATGCCGATGTTATGAAATGTATCCGCATGCTGACCTTCCTGCCTCTGGAGCAGATTGATGAGATGGACAAGTGGGAGGGCTCGCAGCTGAACCAGGCCAAAGAAATTCTTGCCTATGAGCTGACCAGTCTGGTCCACGGCGAGGAAGAGGCCAAAAAGGCACAGAATGCTGCCAAGGCCATTTTCTCTGGCAAGGGTTCCAGCGAGAACATGCCGACAACGGAGCTCTCTGCAGACGACCTTGAAGATGGTTCTCTTGACATCCTGGCTCTTCTTATTAAGGCCGGCATTGCCAAGTCCAGAGGCGAGGGCAGACGTCTGGTTCAGCAGGGCGGTGTCTCTGTGGATGGCGAAAAGGTAACCGATTTTAACCAGTCTTATGACGAGGATGCTCTGAAGAAAGGCATCGTAATTAAGAAGGGCAAAAAAGTCTTCCACAAAATCGTTCTGAAATAAAGATGATTCTGGGTACTCCGATCTCTTCAGGTCGGAGTACCATTGCTTATGAATAAAAATTCGAAAAATATTCACAGATGGAGTTGAATATGCATAATAAATGTATTATTATACATTTATTACCTCTGAAATTATCAGAAATTATCACTGGAAAGCGGGTTTGTTATGAAACCGAAAGTTTACATCGACGGAAGCTCAGGTACCACCGGACTGCAGATCTATGACCGGCTTGGAACGCGCAGCGATATTGAACTTCTGAAAATCGCTCCTGAGCTCCACCGTGATGTAGCGGAACGAAAACGACTCATCAATGAGGCAGACCTTGTCTTTCTCTGTCTTCCGGATGACGCAGCACGTGAGGCGGTTTCACTTATTGAAAACCCGAATACCCGGGTTATTGATGCCTCGACGGCACACCGTACCAATCCGGACTGGGACTACGGATTCCCGGAGCTCTCTTATGGCCATCGTGAGGCCATCATCCATTCTAAACGGGTAGCCAACCCCGGCTGTCATGCCTCTGGGTTTATCTCCATTGCCTATCCGTTGGTAAAGCTGGGAATTATCAATGCCGATACACCATTGACTGCCTGGTCTCTGACTGGATATTCTGGCGGCGGTAAAAAAATGATTGCCCAGTATGAAGACGAGGGAAGAGATGTGGAATTTGATGCTCCCCGTCAGTACGGACTGAATGGAAACCACAAGCACCTTC
>CAYRKX010000038.1:0-23240 GCA_964425185.1 uncultured Eubacteriales bacterium | reverse complement strand
CGGAAAACTTCCGATGTGGTCAGCATGAGGATGCGTGGCAATCAGATACTCCAGATCCCGGCATCCCTGCTTTTTCATCTCCTGCAGAATCCGTCTGTCACAGCCCGGATTTCCAGAATCGATCAGGATAAAAGATTTTCCCGCTTTAATGAGCGTACAGTCTCCCTGCCCTACGTCAAGAAAGGTCACACATAGCGGCAGACTGTAAAGCTTCGACGTCTCTCCATAGAGACCAGCTTTTCGGTATATGGTCTCCCAGCTGACAGCTCCCGGATGCCGTCTCGGCAGGTAGGTAAAGATTGCTGACAGAATCAGGGAGACAGCCAGCACCAGGCAGGCCGCCCGATATTTCACAGGAATACTGCGCCACTTCGACACTTGCTTTTTTCCGAACATTACCTGGTACAGATCCTGTTTTCGAATGGTGTCCGCCCCCTGTCATCCGTGAATCGCGGGTATTGTAACATGAAACGGGCACACTGCCGGGAATTCAGAACAGAAGGTCAAATACGGGAATAAACGGCAGAGAAGCCGCCGGTTTTTGAACCGACGGCTTTTTTATTTCAGATTCAGATTTAAGCTCAGTGCTCTACACCCATGTCGATGGCGGCGGCAGTTCCGTCGTCGTCTCCATCGGAGCCCATGGCGTTTTTCTCGAGCCACTGCTGTTTCGTGATGAGAACTTTCCGGGGTTTGGAGCCCTCAAACGGACCAATGATCCCCTTCTCTTCCATTTCATCCACAATTCGGGCTGCGCGAGCATAACCGACCCGGAGTTTCCGCTGGATGAGTGTAGTAGAAGCCTGTCCCGCCTCGACAACAACCTGGATGGCATCGTCAATAAGGGCGTCGGACTGGTCGTTTCCGCCGCCACCTCCGGAGCCTTTCTTGTTGGCATTTTCGGACGCTGCGGCCTCTTTTTCAATCTGATCGAGAACTTCCTGGCTGTACTCGGAAGTCTCTTCATTCTTGATATAATTGACCACATTCTCAACTTCTGCATCGGAGGTGAAACAGCCCTGAATTCGAGTGGGCTTGGAGTTGCCAATAGGGTTGAAGAGCATGTCGCCGTTGCCGAGCAGCTTCTCGGCGCCGCCCATATCCAGGATGGTACGGGAGTCGACTGCGGAGGAAACCGACAGAGACAGACGGCTTGGAATATTCGCTTTAATGAGACCCGTGATGACATCAACAGACGGCCGCTGCGTAGCAATGACAAGGTGCATTCCGGCAGCACGTGCCATCTGAGCCAGACGGCAGATGGAGTCCTCGACTTCCGCCGGAGAGGCCATCATGAGGTCGGCAAGCTCATCAATGAAAATGACGATGGACGGCATCCGCTTCTTTGTGGGGTCCATGTCACAGAGTTCATTGTAGCCGCGGATATCCCGGACATTGTTTTCCGAGAACATCTTGTACCGTTTGAGCATTTCCTTAACCGCCCACGCCAGTGCACCAGAGGCCTTATGCGGGTCAGAGACAACAGGGATGAGAAGATGAGGAATGCCGTTGTAGACGGAGAACTCCACTTTCTTCGGATCTATCATGACGAGTTTCACCTCGTCCGGTGTAGCATTGTACAGGATGCTTAAAATCATGCTGTTCAGGCACACCGACTTACCGGATCCTGTGGTACCGGCAATGAGGAGATGCGGCATCTTTGCAATGTCTGTCATGCAGACATTACCGGCAATGTCACGACCCAGTGCAACCGTCAGTTTGCTTTTGGCAGCACTCTTCTTATATTTGGGAGACTCCAGAACTTCGCGAAGCGTTACAGTCTCCCGGTTCTTGTTTGGAACTTCAATACCGACTGCGGCTTTATTAGGAATAGGCGCCTCAATTCGGACACCGGAAGCCGCAAGGTTCAGGGCAATATCATCGGACAGATTGGTAATCCGGCTGATCTTGACGCCGGGCGCAGGAGACAGCTCGTACCGGGTAACGGACGGCCCGCGTTCAATACCGACCAGTGTAGTCTTTACACCAAAATTCTGCAGAACTGAGACCAGTTTTTCCGCGTTCTCCCGGAGTTCTTCTTCAGAAGTTCCTCCGAGATTAATCTTCGGAGGTTTCAGGCAGTCAAGCGGCGGCAGTCGGTATGGAATACTGTTCTCCCCCGCCTCATTTGCCGCCTTTTCGGCAGCCGCCTCTGTCTCGCTTGCTGCTTTCTGTGCGGCGGCCTTTTCTTCAGGAGTCATTGGCGCCGCGACAGCTGGTTTCGGTGCCGGAGCCGGATTCTGCGGCTGAGGCTGAACCGGAGGCTCGCGATGTGCGGCTTTTTTGACCAGGCTGTCTATTGGATCTGCAGCGGCTGGTTCCGGAACAGGAACGGCTGCTGCCGGAATATCGGTAACCGGCTCTGCAGCCACTTTTTCTGTCTTTTTCTTTCTCTTATGAGGCGTGGTCTTAGAAGGCTCAAACCCGTCCTCTGCCTGAAATGCATAGATGTTGGCAGTTCTCGGGTTGACTGACGGTGCCGGTCGGGACTTCGAATGCTTCTTCGCCTTTTTCCCATTGACAATGGCAATTTCCTGTTGAGTAATTCCATCATCCACTATTTTCCGTTTTCCAGGAGCCGGTCCTAAGTTGACATCCGGGTTAAACCGCATTTCCCGTCTGGCAGCCCGGCGCTCTGCCCTCTCCTGGCGATGCTCTTCGTTGAGCTGAGCCCGCTCTTCAAAGTGTTCTGAAGTTGCATCGGAAGCCATCTTGACCGGTTTCCAGAGACCGTTAAAAAATTTGGTCAGAGACGTCCCGGAGATCAGCAGAATAAATACGAAAATCAGAATTAATACCGTAATTCCGGCTGGAACCTTGCTGGCAAACAGCAGCATCAGTGCATCGCCGAGAATGGCACCGGCTGCGCCGCCGTTATGGTCCGTGCGGGCATCCAGGAATGCATCCCGGATTGCTCCGCCATAGTCATGGTTTGGACCGCTTCCGCCAAAGATGTCGACTGCGGAGCAGACCAGGACAATCAGGACCAGGGTCTCAATAATCTTGGCCCTCATATTGGGAATGTCGCGGTCCATCGATGTCATCACCGCGACATAGATGAGCAGGACAGGTATTACATAGGCAATGACCCCGAAGATTCCAAAGAGCACAGACTGCAGAGCAGCCCATACATTTCCGCCCGGGATAATTGCCACAAAGAGCAGAAAAAGAGCCACGGCGAAGAGTACAATAGCCGCAACCTGACGGTTGGAAGAACCCCCGGCCGCTTTTGCCGCGTTCTTCGCCGTCGTTTGGGCTGTCGTCTTTCTCCGGGCATTGCTCCGCGAACCACTGCCGCGGCCTGCGGCAGTGGTTCGTCTTGCTGTTGTTTTCTTTTTGGCAGTAGATTTGGTCCCCTTTTTCTGGGTTCCCGCCATTCTATTCACCTCTGCAAATTATGCGTGAACTCTCTCCCATACGCCAAGTACAATTACCACAATGGAGAGAATTGTGCAGTAGTAACCAAAGAACTGGAATTTATCTTTCTTCACTAACCATTCTAACAGTTTAATGGCCAGAACGCCAAATACACCGGCGGTAATAATTCCGACAATGATCGGCCCAATGGACAAGCTCATGGCCGCTCCACTGACGGCATCCTTAATTTCCACAATGCTTGCAGCGAGAATAGCCGGTGTTCCTAAGACGAAGGAATACTCAACCATGTAATTCTTTTCAACTCCGAGAAGCATACCGGTGGAGATCGTAGAGCCCGAACGGGACAGTCCAGGGAATACAGCGGCCAGGAACTGGGCTACACCGATCCACCAGGCGTCTTTTCCCTCGGCTCTCGGACGGATGTTTTTCCGGTGCCGCGACGCATAGGATCCGGTAAAGAGAAGGATAGCCGTTACCATAAAGCAGACCCCTTCGAGGATAATGTCATTGTCTCCGGACCACTGGTCTGCAAGGTCCTTAATGTTTCTTCCGCCTCCGATCGGGATAAACAGAAAGAGCAGCGGGATGCATGACAATACCATCATATATAAGAGATGTCTGTTCTCCGTCTCATTCTTGCGGGACAGTTTTCCCGTAAACAGGTCCCGGAAAAAGAACCCGATTTCCTTAATCAGTTTCCAGAAGGTCTTGTAGTAGACCAGGATAACCGCGATCAGTGTTCCGATGTGGAGAAATACTGTCAGCATTAACGAACCGGAACCGCTGAGCCCCATGAAATGCTGCGCCAAAGAAAGATGTCCGCTGCTGGAAACCGGCAGGAACTCGGTCAGACCCTGGATAATACCCAGGATGACAGCTTTCAAATATTCCATTGCAAACTCCTTACAATAAGATCGGTAAACCACCGTTATTGCGCACCAAATAGTGAAAAAAACGTCAATAACTGCATCGCCGAAATTAATCTGCACGTATTATATCAGAAGGCACGGAGAGGCGCAACAAATTGACCGATGGCCGCGTTTTTCGTTGACTTTACATATCCCTCTTTATATAATAAGTTTGTTAAAAATATAAACAGGATTAAACTGCCATGTGGCATGTTTGTAGGAGATGACGACTATGGGTTATACAATCAGCCAAAAAATCATCAAAGAGCATCTTGTCAGCGGAGAAATGACACCGGGTTCCGAGATTGGACTCCACATTGACCGCACTCTGACTCAGGATGCTACCGGTACCATGGCGTACCTCGAACTCGAGGCAATGGGTATCGAACGAGTCAAGACAGAGCTCTCTGTTGCTTATATTGATCATAACACACTGCAGTCCGGCTTCATGAACGCCGATGACCACCGGTTCATTGGCACTGTTGCGAAAAAGCGCGGTGTATACTTCTCCCGTCCGGGCAATGGTATTTGCCATCAGGTCAATCTGGAGCGTTTCGGTGTTCCGGGAAAGACTCTGATTGGTTCTGACTCCCACACCCCGACCGGCGGCGGAATCGGAATGCTCGCCATGGGTGCCGGCGGACTTGACGTTGCCGTAGCCATGGGCGGCGGTGAATACTATATTAATATGCCGAAAATGCTGAAGGTCAACCTCACCGGAAAGCTTCAGCCATGGGTCACCGCCAAGGACATTATTCTCGAAGTTCTCCGTCAGCTGACCGTTAAAGGCGGTGTTGGCTATATTGTAGAGTACGCAGGCCCTGGTGTTGACACCCTCTCTGTTCCGGAGCGCGCTACCATTACCAACATGGGCGCAGAGCTCGGTGCTACCACGTCTATCTTCCCGTCCGACCATACCACAAAGGAGTTTCTTAAGGCTCAGGGCCGTGAAGACGACTGGATTGAGCTGAAAGCCGACGACGACGCTGTCTACGACAAGACCATTGAAGTGGATCTTGACAAGCTCGAGCCTCTTGCTGCCAAGCCGCATATGCCGGACCGCGTCGAGAGGGTTACCGACATTGGCCGGATTAAAGTTGACCAGTGCTGCATCGGTTCCTGCACCAACTCCTCTTACACTGACATGATGAAAGTTGCCCAGATTCTCAAGGGCCACAAGGTTGCTCCGGGCGTAGACCTCACCATCTCCCCCGGCTCCAAGCAGGTTCTCTCCATGATCGCCGCAAACGGTGCACTTACCGACATCATCGACGCCGGTGCCAGAATTCTGGAATCTGCCTGCGGTCCATGTATCGGCATGGGTCAGTCCCCGAAATCCAAGGGTATCTCCCTTCGTACCTTCAACCGGAACTTCGAAGGCCGTTCCGGCACAGCGGACGCCCAGATCTATCTGGTCAGCCCGGAGGTCGCTGCCGTATCCGCCATCACCGGCTACCTCACTGACCCGCGCACCTTCGGCAAGGCTCCGAAGGCCAAGATGCCGAAACACTTCCACATCAATGACAATATGATTGAAGCTCCGGCCTCTCCCGAAGCTGCTAAAGACGTGGAGATCTACTACGGCCCGAACATTAAGCCGTTCCCGGACTCCAACATTCTCACCGAGAATATCGACGCCAAGGCCATCCTCAAAGTCGGCGACAATATTACCACCGACCACATTATGCCGGCCGGCTCTGCTATTCTCCCTTACCGCTCCAACATTCCGAAGCTCTCTGAGTTCTGCTTCCGTCAGGTTGACCCGCACTTCTCCGAGAACTGCAAGAAAGAGGGCAAAGGCTTTATCATCGGCGGTTCCAACTACGGACAGGGTTCCTCCCGTGAGCACGCAGCACTCGTTCCTCTCTATCTTGGAATCAAGGCAGTCATTGCCAAGAGCTTTGCACGTATTCACGCAGCCAACCTTGTCAACGCGGGAATCATTCCTCTCACCTTTGATGACCCCGCCGCTTACGACGAAATTGACCAGGGCGATGAACTGGTTTTAAATGATGTCATCAACTCCATCAAGAGCGGTGACAGCATTGTCCTTACCAATAAGACTAAGGGCAAAGAATATAAACTCTCCTTTACTTTCTCCGAGCGTCAGAGAGAAATCCTCCTTGCCGGCGGCCTTCTCGACTACACCAGAGAGAGAAATAAGGACTAAACTTTAGAAAGAGACGGGATTTCACTTATGTACGAGAAAGATATTGATCAGGCTACCGAAAAGTTTAAGGCACTCCTCCAGGAACAGCTGAAACGCAACGATGCCATCAAAGCAGAAGGCGACTTTACCGACTTCCAGAACAAGGACAAGATTGTCATTGGTGTCTGCGGCGGCGACGGCATTGGCCCCATCATCACCAAAGAATCTGCCCGTGTTCTCAAATATCTCCTTCAGGACGAAGTAGACGCCGGAAAAGTGGAGTTTAAAGAGATTAACGGTCTTACCATTGAAAACCGAATCGCCCATATGCAGGCTATTCCGGATGACGTTCTTGCTGAACTGAAACAGTGCGATGTTATTCTCAAGGGACCAACCACCACTCCGCAGGCCGGTGACGGCAGACCGAATATTGAGAGCGCCAATGTCGCCATGAGAAAGGCACTTGACCTCTTTGCCAACGTCCGCCCGGTCAGAATTCCGGAGCAGGGCATTGACTGGACCTTTTTCCGTGAGAACACAGAAGGTGCTTATGCTGTTGGTTCTAACGGCGTCAACGTCAATGACGACCTCGCAGTTGACTTTGTTGTCACCACTACCGAGGGCTCCGAGAGAATTGCCCGCCTGGCTTATGAGTACGCGAAGAACAACCACAAAGACCGCGTCTCCATCATTCAGAAGGCCAACGTCATCAAGACAACCGACGGTAAATTCCTGAACATCTGCAAAAACATCGGCAAAGAGTATCCCGACATTACCACCGACGAGTGGTACATTGATATCACCACCGCAAAACTTATCGATGAGAAACGCCGCAGAGACTTCAAGGTATTCATCCTCCCGAACCTCTATGGCGACATCATCACCGACGAAGCTGCGGAATTCCAGGGCGGCGTAGGTACCGCAGGTTCTGCCAATATCGGTAAGCACTACGCAATGTTCGAGGCCATTCACGGCTCCGCTCCCCGCATGATCAACGAAGGCCGCGGCGACTACGCGGACCCGTGCTCCATGCTTCGTGCAACCGTAATGCTCCTCAACCACATCGGCCGCAACGACAAGGCTGCTGCGCTGGAGAAGGCACTCGACAAGTGCATGTTTGAAGAGAAGAAATATGTCATCACCGGACGTGAAGACGGCGCTACCTGCCGTCAGTTTGGCGACTACGTCATGGAAACCATCCAGAACATGGATAAATAATGCTTCTCGGGTGGGACCGGATTCATAAAGGAGAAAACACATGAGTTCTAAGTATGTCTCGAGTTCTGTCATAAAAAGATTGCCTCGGTACTACCGTTTCCTGGG
This sequence comes from uncultured Eubacteriales bacterium, assembly GCA_964425185.1. Taxonomy (GTDB): domain Bacteria; phylum Bacillota; class Clostridia; order Oscillospirales; family Acutalibacteraceae; genus RUG420. Next base: position 15,482 of record CAYRKX010000038.1, on the reverse strand, counting down.
CCATCTTCAGCAGGATGGATTGGTTCGGATTTCCAGCCGGGAGCTGGCGCAGAGAATGGGGCTCTCTGCCTCTCAGATCCGTCAGGATCTCAACAACTTCGGCGGATTCGGCCAGCAGGGTTACGGCTACAATATTGCAAGCCTGTATACCGAGATCGGCAAAATTCTCGGTGTCGACAGCGGGTTCAAAACCGTACTTATCGGCGCCGGCAACCTGGGTCACACCATTGCCACCCAGATGGACTTCAATGCCCTCGGCTTTGACCTGATTGGCATTTTTGACCGGAAGGAAACTCTTGCCGGCCAGATGATCAAGGGCATCCCCGTCCGCTCTGCGGAGGAACTGGAAGATTTCTGCAAGGAGAACCAGGTCGATGTGGCCGTTCTCTGCGTTCCTTACGAGTCAGCAGAAAAGATTGTCGATATCCTTGTCCCCTGCGGAATTCGCGGCTTCTGGAACTTTTCTCATTACAACATCTCCGAGAAGTATCCGGATGTCTCCTGTGAAAACGTACACCTCAATGACAGTCTGATGACACTTTGCTATCAGGTTCTGAATCGCACGAATTTTGGCGAATCATAAATGAAGCAGGTACTCAACTATATGCCGCTCGACATCGTCCCGCATCCGGACGGATTTGTCATCATCGAGCCGAACGAAAAGGATGAGAACGGACGTCTCCGTGTCTCTTTCTGGTTCTTTGACTTAAAGACCATGGTGGTCCAGAAGGTCAAAAAGAGCTTCTATCATGAGTGCAAATTCGGTCCGGCCTACCGCGAGATTGTCAAGCAGATTAACGACTACATTTCCTGTGCCGTCTGCGAAAATCCCCGTCACTTCATGAATGTCATCTTCCCTACTGGTGAGATGGGTATCTTTGACAACCGGGGCACGCTGACCTGGACCGGCGACCTCCTCTACCACGGCAGTACGCTGCGAAGCTGTGCTCCGGAGGGAAAGAATCTCTGGTGTGCCGTTCCTGACCAGAACGCTATTGTGCGCTACAATAAAGACCTCGGGCGCATTGATTTTCGTATCGGCGGACAAAAGACCCAGGCCTTCGGCCGTCCCATGTCGGTCTCCCGGTATGAGAACAGCCTGTTCGTCTGCTGTAAAAATTCTCACAACATCAAGCAGGTAGATCTGAACAACTTTACCGTTGCCGACTACAAAGTATTCGGTGAGCCGGTATTCCGCTACCTCCGCATCGGTGCGGATGAGGTTGTGGTCTTAAGCTCCGGAATCTATCTTCTGGATCAGAAGAAATAAATCAGGCCCTCGGGAATTCCCGGGGGCTTTTTTTCTGTCATAAATCTAAAACGAGCTGAATCGTCCAGGCGATTCAGCTCGTTTTCATTTTATTAAGCAGTCTATTTAGTGGAACTGTGTAATTAACTGAACAATTCGTAGAGCAAACAGGACAAAGATGACCCACATAATTGGAGAGACATCCTTGATTTTTCCGGTGCAGACCTTGACAATAACCCAGGTCATGATGCCGAACATAATACCATTCGCAATGGACGATGTCATGGGCATGGTAACGACTGCCATAAATCCGCCAGCGGTATCTGCAATGTCGTCTTCAAAGTTCATACGGGTAACATTAGCGAGCATGAGCATACCGACATAGAGCAGTGCTGCAGAAGTGGCAAACGTTGGAATAGCCAGGAAGATCGGACTTAAGAACAGGGCAATTAAGAACATGCAGCCTGTAGTGAACGAGGTCAGTCCGGTCTTTCCGCCCTCCGCTACACCAGCACTGGATTCTACGAAACTGGTAATGGTGGAAGTGCCAAGGCAGGCACCTGCTACCGTACCAATGGCGTCAGCCATCAGGACACGACCGACTCTCGGAAGGTTGCCTTTCTCGTCGAGAAGCCCAGCTTTGTCAGCAACGCCAATGACGGTTCCAACGGTGTCGAACAGGTCAACATACAGGAAGCTCAGAACAATGGCAATAAACTGAATAAGATGATGTCCGGCCCAGGCAAAGTTGAATTTAAATGCCGTATTGGCAAGACCGCTCAGATGAAGTCCGCCGGAGAAATCCGGGAACAGGCTTGTGCCGGTATACCAGCCGCCCATCTGGGCAAACATACCAAAGACCCAGGTGGCAAGAATCCCGATCAAAACTGCGCCTTTTACGTTGTAGTGGGACAGAACCACAATAATCAGGAATCCGATCAGGCAGAGAACTACTTCCGGAGACCCGAAGTTGCCAAGACCAATGAGATTGGAGTCGTCAGCCACAACAATCTTTGCGCCTTTCAGACCAATCATGGTAATAAACAGACCAATACCGGCCGTAATGCCATACTTCAGATTCTGTGGAATCCCGTTGACAATCTTCTCACGGAACTTAAACGCCGAGAGAAGAATAAAGATGATACCCTCAACCAGAACAGCCGTCAGAGCCACGGTAAATGCGTTGGGAACATCTTTCAGTTCTCCCAGGCAGACCGTATAAGCAAAGTATGCGTTCAGTCCGAGACCGGCGGACAGAGCGATCGGATAGTTGGCCAGAAATGCCATAATGAATGTGGCAAAAGCTGAGGCCAGCGCGGTGGCGACGAAGACACCGTTCGGATCCATGACGGTTCCGAGGATACTCGGGTTGACCGCCAGGATGTAGGCCATGGCGAGGAACGTGGTCAGGCCGGCGATAATCTCGGTCTTCACCGTGGTGCCATGCTCCTTCAGTTTAAATATTTTCTCCATATAAAACTATACCCCTCCAGACCCGCATCGAACCATGCGGACGAAATTGATACTTTTAGTCTACCATAAAAGTACCCGGGGCGTGAACCTCTCAGTTTGTCTGACCGGGCATGGAAAGGAGTTTATCCACGGTCTCCGTGTTCTTCAGCCCCTCATGGACCGCAATCTGTTCCACAGACAGCCCCTGCGCCTGCAGATCGAGGAGGGCTTTACGTTTTTCAGTAAAGATCTGCTGCATCTGGGCAATAATCTGCTGGGCATAGCGTGGATCGTTCTGCATTTTCTGAGTCAGTTCTTCCGGAGACAGTTTAAGGTCTTCTTCGTCAACGTCGAGAGAAAGTGAGGCCATGGAATTGGTAACATTGTCTTTCGGCTCCCAGTCTTCGTCCTCATCCGGCCATTTCCGAAGAATGCTCAGAGCGACAATGGGGCCCTGCTCAAGCGGATCACTCGGGTCAATTCCTTTGAGATGTTCTACTTCCTGCAGCAGGAACGGAATGTATTTGGGTGTTCCGCGAAGTCCCAGAACCACACACAGCTGACTCTTTAAAAAGTCGGAACGAATTTCCGAGTAGTGTTCCAGAATCCAGGGACTCGGGTTTTTCCGGGTATACAGAACAAACTCCACAAAGGAGTCCAGAAACTCATCCTGAACCGAACGAAGAGCGAGATCTTCTGCCAGCGGCAGGACCTCCTGTTCCAGCAGAAGTGCCCGTTTTATGAGCACTGCGTGACAGGGTTCTGACATTGGCTTCCGCATAAATTTAACCAGCTGCTTTGCGTCGGTACACTTCTGGATTTTCTCTTCCAGATTCTTCTCCCCCGGCTGAATTTTCCAGTCCGGGATATTGGCCTCAGGAGACAGGATCAGATCATTGTTGTATAAAAAGAGAATGACCTGCGGAGAGGCATTTTCATCAATTTTATTCTTTTTGAAAAAGTCTTTGGGAATTAAACTGGCAGCTCTCTGTCCCATTATATCCTCCTGATTACTTCTGCTGTTTTCTCAATATCGTCGTCACTGTGCGCATCCGAGACAAACATGGATTCATACTGGGACGGTGCGACATAAATGCCATTCTCGAGCATATAAGAGAAATAGTCGGCAAACGCCTTTTTATCCGTTTTTTCCGCATCGTTGTAATTCCGAACCGGGCCGGTGGTAAAAAACGCACTCAGCAGTGAGCCGACACGGTTACAGGTTACCTTCCCCGTGGAACGGTATGCCTCTTCCAGCTTGGCCGATTTTTCCTCAATACGGTCATAGATCTTCGGATCTGCCTCCAGCAGTTTCAGGGTGGCAGTTCCTGCGGCAGTGGCCACTGGATTTCCCGAGAGAGTTCCCGCCTGGTACACCGGTCCCAGTGGAGAAATACAGTCCATAATTTCCTTCCGTCCGCCATAGGCTGCGAGCGGCATACCACCGCCGACAATCTTGCCAAGCGTTACCATATCCGGAGTAACCTGATATTTTTCAACAGCACCGCCGTATGCCAGACGGAAGCCCGTAATGACTTCATCAAAAATCAGAACAGATCCATACTCCTTCGTAACCCGCCGCAGGGTCTCAAGGAAACCCGGTTCCGGTGGGACAACTCCCATGTTAGCCGCAACCGGTTCAACCACAATACAGGCGATCTGACGGCCATATTCCGTAAATATCTTCTCTACCTGCTCCACATTGTTGTAATCGGCCACGAGAGTACAGTCGGTAAAACCCTTTGGCACTCCGGCGCTGTCCGGAACCGCATTAGTAATCAGTCCAGAGCCGGACTTAACCAGAAGTCCGTCGGAGTGGCCGTGGTAACAGCCGATAAACTTCAGAATCAGGTCCCGTCCCGTGTACCCTCGTGCCGCCCGGACTGCACTCATGACGGCCTCTGTACCGCTGTTGACTAGACGGACTTTTTCCACCAGAGGATAGCCGTCTTGAATAAGTTCCGCAAGTTCTGACTCCCGCTCCGTAGGAGCGCCAAAAGTCAGTCCGCCGTCACAGGCCTTCTTGACAGCCTCAATAACCTTAGGATGGGCATGGCCCAGAATTCCCGGGCCCCAGGAGCAGACATAGTCAATAAATTCATTACCGTCTACATCGGTAATCCGGTCTCCCGAAGCATGGTCAATAAACAGAGGGGTTCGTCCCACCGCATTAAATGCACGAACTGGGGAGTTTACCCCTCCCGGCATCAGGGTCTTGGCCTGTTCAAACAAGGCATCCGATTTTGGGGTATTCAAGCTCATTTCTGTTCCTCTTTCAGCCATCCTGCCACGTCAAGAGCGTGGTAGGTAATGATAATGGAAGCCCCGGCACGTTTCATAGCGGTCAGGTTTTCCATGACAATTCTCTTCTCGTCAATCCACCCGTTTTGAGCAGCCGCTTTCACCATGGCATACTCCCCGCTGACGTTATAGCAGGCAATAGGGTAATCTGTTGTCTGAGAGACTTCTTTTAAAACATCCAGAAACGCCAGAGCCGGTTTGACCATGACAATATCCGCGCCCATATCTATGTCATTTTCAACTTCCCGGACCCCCTCTTTTCCGTTGCGCGGGTCCATCTGATACGACTTACGGTCCCCAAAACACGGCGCAGAACCTGCCGCGTCACGAAACGGTCCGTAGTAGGCGCTCGCGTATTTGGCACTGTACCCCATAATGGGAGTATTTACAAATCCTGCCTGGTCCAGACCGCTGCGGATAGCAGCCACATCGCCGTCCATCATGTCCGACGGGGCTACCATGTCGGCTCCCGCTTCCACACAGGTTACAGCCATCTTCGTCAGCAGCGGCAGAGTCTCATCGTTGAGGATTGTTGTGTGGTCCTCCCCAATCAGGCCGCAGTGACCGTGGTCTGTGTATTCACAGAGACAGATGTCTGCAATGACAATGAGTCCCGGATAGTCCGCTTTAATCTGCCGGATGGCCCGCTGCACAATACCATTCGGGTCATACGCGCCGCTTCCCACAGCATCTTTCTCTGCAGGAATTCCGAAAAGCAGAATTCCCGAAATACCGCTTGTCTTGACCTGTGACAGAATCTCGTCCATCCGGTCAAGAGACCACCGATACACCCCCGGCATGGACGGGACCGGCTCTTTAATGTCCTCCCCCTCAATGACAAACATGGGGTAGATCAGCTCTTTGGCATCTATCCGCGTCTCCGCTACAAGGTCGCGCATGGCCTGAGTCTGACGTAATCTTCTGAATCTATTCATCTGTTCATAACCTCGGTTAGTATGGTGTCAACAAGACCGTCCGCTGAGGCGGTCCTGGAAATAATATAGTGGTCGGTAAACTGGCTCAGAGCGTCCGCCGTGTACTTTCCAATACACACTGGTATCGTCTCCGGCGGAAGTGTACCTCCGGCCTGGAAGTACTGCCGTACCCCTTCTGAGCTCGCAAAGATCAGAAAGTCTCCGGGCGATTCACGGGAAATGCGTTCCGCAGACGTGGGGTCCATCACGGTATCATAGACCCTGGCCTCGGTAAATTTCACGCCTGCCTCCGAAAGCCGTTCTCCCAAAACCGCATTGCCCTTGACCGCACGGGGAATCAGGAGATTCTCCCGGTCTCCCGCCTCGGAAATCAAAAGGTCGGCCAGTCCATCGGAAGTAAAGACTGTCGGACAGAGATCGGCATGCAGATGATACCGTTCAAGATATTTTCCGCTTGCCTTTCCGATGACGGAAAGGCGAAGATGCGACAGCTGCCGGACATCCAGATTTTTTCGGTAAAACTCTTCAAAAAAACGGCGGATAGCATTGCGCCCTGTAAAGACCAGACCGGTATAGTCCTCCAGATGATCCAGGGCATGGAAGAACACCGGGTCTTCTATCGGCTGAATTCTCAAAAGAGGCAGCTGACTGGTCTTACCTCCGAGACGCCCAAGCTGCATGGCCATTTTACGGCAGAAGGACTCTGTTCCACAGACAGAAATCCGGGTCCCGACCAGCGGCTTATCGGACAGTGAAGTCAGGTCCATTGCCGCGCACTGTCCAATAACAATGACAGCTGGTGTGACAATCCGTGGGTCACTCTCAGCATTATCGGGTAATGAGGCAAGAGTTCCACGCAGGACATGCTGATCATCCCGGGTTCCATTAGAAATAACAGCCGCCGGTGTTTCCGGGTTCATCCCGTTTTTCTGGAGCGCCTGGCAGATAACCGGCAGAGCATGGAGCCCCATCAGAAAAACCAGGGTGGAGTTCATCCGCGCCAGGACTGAAAAATCAAGATTTTCCGTCAGTGGTCCATCGGCAGAATGACCGGTAATAACCGTAAACATATTGCTTGCACCCCGGTGGGTTACGGGAATGCCCGCAGCCATTGGAACCGCCACGGAAGACGTTACTCCGGGAATGACTTCGTAGGGAATGCCTGCGTTCTGAAGAGCCAGGCATTCCTCTCCTCCCCGGCCAAAGACAAACGGGTCTCCGCCTTTCAGACGAAGCACCGTCTTTCCTTCCCGCGCCTTGTCAATAATCAGCTGGTTAATTTCACTCTGCTGCATATAATGCTGTCCGGCGCGTTTTCCCGCGTAAAGGGTTTCACAGTCCGGGCGGCAGAGCGTCAGCAGCATAGGGTCCAGCAGATTGTCATAGATGACTACATCGCAGGATGACAGAAGGTCTCGAACCCGCAGCGTAATGAGGTCCGGGTCTCCCGGGCCGGCTCCGGCAATATAGACATAGGCACTCATATACTCAGTTCCTCCGCAAACGCTTTCAGCTCTTCTTCATAATGGCCCGCATGAATGGTGGTCTCCCGAACCTCAGGGATCTCGAAGAAAGCGCAGACTTTCAGGTTATTGCGGATATATTCGGAATACACCCCGACTGCATCATGACAGTCGGCTCCGAGAAGCTGCATCAGGAGCCGTTCGGTATTAAACAGCACATGGTCTCTTTTATGGTCAATGAGAGACAGAATCTTTGCAGTTTCTGAACCAGATACCGCCTCACACGCCATAATGCCCTGGCAGGCAGCAGGCACCATTTCTGCCGGAGTCAGTTTCCGAACCGACAGATCGGACAGGTCCAGGCCCAGACGTTTTACACCGGCTGCCGCCACAATAATGGCGTCATACTCCTCACTTCGCAGTTTTTCCAGCCGGGTCGTCACATTCCCACGAAGAAGTTCCACGGTACAGTCGGGGTACAGCCGTTCAATCATCAATGTCCTTCTCGGGCTGGAAGTCCCCACAATAGAGATTTCCCTTCCGGGGAGAGACAGGAGAAGATCCGACGGATCCTCCCGCTCCGACACTACCGGAAAACAGAACGGCTCCGGAGTCACCGCAGGGAGATCCTTGCCGCTGTGTACTGCAAAGTCAATATTTCCCTGGAGCATGGCCTCTTCCAGCTCCTGAATAAACAGACCCTTTCCGCCGGCCTCCGCCAGAGACCGGTCCTGAATCCTGTCGCCCTTGGTTCGGATCACTACCGGCTCCACACGTAAGTCAGAATCAGCAGCCTCGAGCTGCCGGGCAATCAATTTCGTCTGACAGAGCGCCAGCTGGCTGCCCCGGGTTCCCGCCCGTAAAATTTTCATAACAGTTCCTCCAGTTTCTGCCGCAGAAGAGCAGCACGTCTCTTCTGGTCCTGAGCCGTTTTCCCTGGAATTTCTTTCCGGATCCTTCGGCGTTCTCTGCCCATCTCCTCATTCACAGCCCCGATATTTGGGGGGAATACACGGGAAATCAGCTGTTTTACATACTGAACAACCAGCGGGCTCTTTCCGCCGCTGGAAATTCCCACGACGACATCTCCGTCCTTAATGACCGCCGGAAAATAAAACGTGCAGTTTTCCGGGTCATCTACGGAGTTGACCGGGATGTTCCGCTCCTTTGCCGCCCGGCATACCTCGCTGTTGACCTGTTTCGAGTCCGTAGCGGCTATAACCAATGCATAAGATGTATGTTCCAGCAGTTCCGGGTAGAATTCCGCTTTTACGGTTTCAGCCGCCGCAAAATCGCCAGTAAACTTTGGAGACACAACAGTGACCTCCGCGCCGAAAGCCAGCAGGGTTTCCATTTTCCGGTGTGCTGTGGAACCGCCTCCGACTATCAGCACATCCGCGTGGTCGAGGTCAATAAACAGGGGAAAATATGCCATCAGGAGTGCCTTTCTTTCATAAAATCATCGAGCCATTTGGAGACCGCCTCCACCTGGGACCGGTCCGCCAGACTGCGCAGCGAGAAAATGAGATTGTCAAACCCGTTCTCCTCCACCGTCTGCTTTAGTTCCGGGAGCTCCGTAATGAGGTGATGCAGACACAGCTCCTTCTGAATTTCATCCGCGTAGGCTTCTGCACTCTGGTCCGCCACAGCAGCCTCATGCTGTTTAATGGAGTTGTTTCGTTCCGCGGTCTTCCGGAACCAGTCAATATTCCGCAGCTTCACCCCATTCATGCCGGCGATGGAGCTGTCGATGTCCGCGGGAACAGCCAGATCAATAAACAGACGGTCTTTCGGAGTCTTCAGGGCCCTTTCCAGTTCCTCCTGTGTCACCGTGTAATGCGGGCTGGAGGTTGCGCTGATTACGACATCTGCCTGATCCATCAGGGAATAACGCTCGGTAAACGGCACCATGGAAATAACCGACGGGTCTAGACCCAGGTCTTTATATCCATGGCGGGAGCGGGTCGTACCGTAGAGCTTCAGCCCAGGCTTTCCTGCCATATTTTTGGCGGTAATGGACCCAATTTTTCCGGTAGCCCCGATAATCAGGACTTGTTTATGCGCCCCCGGCCAGTGGAATACTTCATTCGCGGCAAGCGTTCCAAAGGAAACCGGCGTTGTAGAGAGCCCGGTATTCGTTTTAATGGATTTGGCCGCAGAGATGGACATCTGGAAAATCGTATTGAACGCAAAGCCTGTCATGCCGGCATCCAGTGCCCTCTGATACGCCTCTTTGAGCTGCCGAAGAATCTCATCCTCCCCGAGAACCATGGAGTCAATTCCGGAAGCCACTTTGGTCAGATGCCGCACTGCCCCGTCGTCCTCATATACATAGAGCATGGGGAGCAGTTCCTTCAGTGGAAAATCTTTGACCTGACATAGAAGCTTTTCCATAGGCCGGATGGACTCAGAACCGCCATCAAAATAGATCTCACAGCGGTTGCAGGTGCTGAGAATGACGCATTGGGTCAGCCCGGGAATTTGTTCCCTGGCAGCGGTAAAAAAGGATAACTGTTGGTCCGGAGAAAAGGCGAACTTTTCCCGGACCTCCTGTGGCGTTTTTTTATAACTGATACTGAGTATATTCATGTTCTGCTCTCAACTCTTGGGAAAACTGCGGTAGATATCCAGCATGCTAACACCAGCCTGTTCCGCCAGTGCCTTGACGCTGTCATATTCAGGGGCCAGTTTGGTAATTGTACCAAACGTACACCTCTTCCCCTTCACCTTGCCGTATGGTGTCTCCACTTCCACTTCTTTCCGCTCCATAATGACCCGGTCCAGTTCGGAGCGTCGAAGCCCAATGGACGAAGTCTCAGAGAAAATAATTTCTTCCAGTGCCTGTTCCCGCTCCGGTTTGCAAAGAACGGAGAGAAGATAGGCCGGACGATTTTTCTTCATATAGATGGGAGTAAACCAGACGTCCCGTGCGCCCGCCGCCATGAGTTTCTCCATGGCATATCCCAGAACTTCCGGAACACAGTCGTCAATGTTAGTCTCCAGGAGCAGAATACTGTCGTGGTGCTCGTTTTCGGACGTTTCTGTGAGGATGGCACGAACTACACCGGCATTAGGAAAGTCCCGCTGGCCAGCCCCGTAGCCAATCTGAGTGATGGTTCCCGATATATTTCGAGAAAACTCATCTGCGGTGGCAGCAACAAAGGCAGCACCGGTCGGGGTAACCATCTCCCCATCAATATCCGTGACTTCCAGAGGCACCTGATTCTGCCGGCACACTTCCAGTGTCGCCGGTACCGGTACCGGAATAACGCCGTGGGCGCAGTGAATTTCTCCCTGCCCGTCTTTTAACGGCGATATGCGCACCTTTCCAACCCGTAAACGGTCCAGCGCCATAGCGGCGGCGCATAAGTCCATAACCGAGCTGTCACTTCCCACCTCGTGGAAATGAACCTCTCCCTTCGGAATCTTATGAACCGCACTCTCTGCGCCGGCAAGAATATCAAACATCTTTTTCGCGTATTTTTTGGCCCCAGGCGTCAGAATTGACTGGTCTATAATGTCATACACCTCAGCCAGCGAACGGTGAGAGTGACGGGACACCTTACCAGCCGCCTGACTGGCCTCCTCAGAACTGGTCAGAAATTCCTTCGCAGCGATCCCGTTTCGGAAAGTGTCCCGGAGCTGCGCAGTACAGTTCAAATGCATGGATGCCGTCATGTCATTCAATTCCTGTTCTTCTACAGCACCCAGAGAAAGAAGAGCAGCAGCAGCCATGTCCCCGCTGACTCCACAGGAGCAGTCCAGATACAGAATTTTCATTTCCGCTCCCCCAGAAGATTTATTTTTGAGGCGGCATACCCCGCGCCAAAACCATTGTCAATGTTGACAACCGTCGTACCGGCGGCACAGGAGTTCAGCATGGCAAGCAGAGCGGACAGGCCGCCAAAATTGGCGCCATAGCCGATGCTGGTCGGCAGAGCAATAAGCGGAGCATCAATAAGACCGCCTACGACGCTCGCCAACGCACCTTCCATGCCGGCCACAGCAATGACTACATTAGCTTTACGGATGTCATCTATGCGGTCCAGGAGCCGATGAAGGCCGGAGACTCCGACATCATAGTAGCGGGATACGTGTGAGCCGCACATTTCTGCTGTAATGGCTGCCTCCTCGGCAACGGGAACATCAGTGGTTCCGGCGGAACAGATGGCGATATCCCCCACCTGTCTCTTGGGAAAGCCGGCGGTAATGCAGCGGGCTCTCTCATGAAACAGTGCCTCCGGTAAAACCTGTTTCACCGCGTCGTACTGTTCCTGACTGGCGCGGGTTCCAAGTACCAGACCATTAGCCTGATAAATTCCAGAGAAGATTTCCGCGCACTGCTCCGAGGTCTTGCTCTGACAGAACACGACTTCGGGAAACCCGGTGCGTTCCTGCCGCTCGGTATCGATATGAATATCTGCAAACTCGTCTCTCCGGGTCACGGAAAACTCCCCCACTTTCTTCATTCCGGCCTTCTCGTAAAAGGCCTGCTTTTCCGGCATACACATAAGGTACACGGTACGGTCCGCATAACGGTCTGACAAGTACTTAACACAAGTGTGCGCATAGTGACGGCCTCGGCAGTCCGGGTTAGTAGAGATGGCGCCGAGGAAGACCGCGGGCTCCGTGACAGAGAGGGCGGCAGCCGTGGACACCGGATGGCCGTTATGTTCCAGAAGGATACTGTACGCGGTCTTATGGCGGACCCTGTGAGAGAAGTCTACCAGCCAGTCCGGGTAGTCTGCCGGAAAGTATCCGGGATTGTTAACCGCCAGAAGGTCGTAGAAAGCTCGAAATTGATCATTCTCAACGACTGTAACCGGGTCAGCAGTTGGAACCGCCGTGCAGTCTCTTCCCCGTTCCAGTTTCATCTGGCAGCCGGTCGGTGCCTCCCCTGTCAGCTCCGGAACAGCCGTGAGCGTATTCCAGGAAATGACAGAGATAAACTCCCTCAGTTCCTCCAGCGCCTCCTCAGGCAGGTCTGCAGAAGAATAGACCACAAGATCGCCATACGACGAGGAGAGAAAAGACAGAAGTTTCCCTCCACTGTTTCGCTGTTCCCAGCACTGTACGAAATTGTACTGTGTCCCGTAGGAAAGCAGCGGACCTATGGCCTTCACGCCAAGAAGCCCCTGCGCACAAAAGGAGACCAGCTCCAGCTTGTGTGCAGCACTCAGTGTCTCCAGCAAACGAATCATCGGTCTCCCCCCTTTGATGAAATATTTTAGCATATTGGGAAATATAAAAAAAGAACCGCCCCGGACCGAAAAGGTCTGGGACGGCCTGGCAGGGATGGCTGGATTTGAACCAGCGGTGACGGAGTCAAAGTCCGTTGCCTTAACCCCTTGGCTACACCCCCGTATCGATGAAAAAAACCGCCCGGAACACGTCTGGACGGTTGAAGTGGGGTGGAAGATGAGATTCGAACTCACGGTCTCCAGAGCCACAATCTGGCGCTTTAACCAGCTAAGCTACATCCACCATATATCACCAATACTGGCGCGCCAGGAGGGACTCGAACCCCCGACCCACTGCTTAGAAGGCAGTTGCTCTATCCAGCTGAGCTACTAGCGCAAAAAAAATTGGAGCGGGTGATGGGAATCGAACCCACGTAGCCAGCTTGGAAGGCTGGAATTCTACCGTTGAACTACACCCGCATCTGTGCGACGGTCATTATTATATCTTAACAACCGTCGCATGTCAATAACAATTTTACTCTGCGTGCAAGTTGATCTTTCCGTTCTCCGAGGTGAGTTCCACTTTGCTGATAGGTGTCCCCTCCGAAGAGATAATCAAATCCGCAAGCTTATCTTCGACTTCACGGCGAATGACGTTGCGGAGGTCACGTGCGCCGCGGACATGGCTGTCCATCCGTTTCCGGATTTCTGCCGGAATACCGTCGTCCCAGGTCAGAGTAATGCCCTTGTCGAGGAGCGGATCCTTAAGCTCATTGAGCATGAGTTCTGCAATCTTCTCATAGTCCTTGTCTGTGAGGTCGTTGAATACGACAACCTCGTCGACACGGCCGATGAACTCCGGACGAAGGAATTCGCGGAGTGCCTTCATGGCGTGGTCGCGGGACGCTTCCTGAGTATTCTTGCTGAATCCGACAGTGGTGTCCTTGGTATTGCTTCCGGCATTGGAAGTCATAACAATAATTGTATTTTCAAAGTTTACGGTACGTCCCTGGGCGTCGTTAATACGTCCCTCGTCCAGAATCTGGAGAAGAATATTCATGACGTCCGGATGTGCCTTCTCAATTTCATCAAACAGGATGACCGAGTACGGTTTTCTGCGGACTTTCTCTGTCAGCTGGCCCGCCTCGTCATAGCCGACATATCCTGGAGGTGATCCGATGATACGAGATACACTGAATTTTTCCATAAACTCAGACATGTCGAGACGGATCAGGGTCTCCGGCGTATCGAAAAGCTGGTTGGCAAGCTGTTTGACCAGTTCCGTCTTTCCGACACCGGTCGGTCCGACAAAGATAAAAGATGCCGGTCGTCTGCGCGCATTGAGCTGAATACGGCTGCGTTTTACAGCCTGGGCTACCGCGTGGACAGCAGAGTCCTGTCCGATGATATGCTTTTTCAGCTCATCTTCCAGATTGGCAAGCTTGGTGAGATCAGACTCCATAACCTTGGATGCCGGGACTCCGGTCCAGAGCTGGATCACATTGCCGATATCGGCTTCGGTGACCTGGTTGTCGGAGGCCTTTTCCTGCAGCTCCGGAATCTGGTTGCTGAGGTCGGCAATCTCCTCCTTGAGTTTAGCCTGTCCCTCATAGTCCGGCTTCTCTGTGTTGGACTCCATGTCCTCGAGCTCAGCCTTCTTGTCCTCCAGCTGATTCTGTGCAAGCTCCAGGTCACTGATGGCCTTATTGCGGAGATTGGCACAGGTGCAGGACTCATCGAGAAGATCAATAGCCTTATCGGGAAGGTAGCGGTCTGTAATATAACGCTCTGAGAGTACAACAGCCTTATGGACCAGAGTGTCAGAAATCCGAACATGGTGGAAGTCCTCATAATAGCTCTTAATGCCCTTTAGAATTTCTGTCGTCTCGTCAATGGAAGGCTCTTCTACCGTAATGGGCTGGAAGCGGCGTTCCAGAGCAGCGTCCTTTTCAATATGTTTACGGTACTCGGTAAAGGTAGTTGCACCAATAACCTGAATTTCTCCCCTGGACAGAGCCGGCTTCATAATATTTGCGGCATTCATGGTACCGTCGGCATCTCCGGTTCCCACCAGGTTGTGAATTTCGTCGATGAACAGGATAATATTTCCTTCCCGCTCAACCTCTTCAATTAAGCCCTTCACACGGCTCTCAAACTGACCGCGGAACTGTGTGCCCGCAACCAGTGCCGTGAGATCCAGAAGGTGAATTTCCTTGTCCGCCAGTTTGGCCGGGACTTTTCCCTGGGCAATCCGCTCAGCAAGACCTTCAGCAATGGCAGTTTTACCGACACCAGGTTCACCGATGAGACACGGGTTGTTCTTAGACCTGCGACAGAGAATCTGGATGGCACGGTCAATTTCTTTTTCCCGTCCAATAATACGGTCCAGTTCCCCGTTTCGGGCCCGTTCGGTCAGATCAGTGCAGTAGAGGTTCAGGAACCGGCGTTTCTTCCGGTCTCCCTTGTTTCCACCGCGGCGCCGGCGACTTTTCGTTCCGGACTCATCCGAAGAGCCGGAGGCACTGCTGGAACCGTTAGGGGTCTCCGTAATGGCCGAGTCCTCAGTATTGTTATTATTGTTTGCATTTCCGAGAGCGTTAAAGAGGGTCTCAAGTGACGGCATTGTCGGCGCTCCACCCTCCTCAAAGTCGGAATTTTCGTCAAAGCCGAGCATATTGTTAATCTGGTCGGAGATCTGGTCAATATCGTCTTCTGAGACACCCATGTTGTCCATGATCTGCTTTACCGGACCAATATTCAACTCCATGGCGCACTTGATGCAGTACCCCTGGGGCTCTTGCTTTTCGTCATTCACTTGGGATATGAAAACCACCGCAGGATTTTTATGGCACCTGCAGCAAAGAACTTGTTTCATATTCAGGCTCCTTTTTCCTTAAAGGTT
>CAYRKX010000037.1:0-23256 GCA_964425185.1 uncultured Eubacteriales bacterium | reverse complement strand
GGATTCTGCAGGAGATGAAAAAGCAGGGATGCCGGGAGCTGGAGTATCTGATTGCCACGCATCCTCATGCTGACCACATCGGAAGTTTTCCGGAGCTTCTCCCGCAGATCAGGGTAAAACGGATTATTCTTCCGAAAGTGGATCCGAATCAGCTGGATGATCCGGCACTCTATGAGCTGTTCCTGTCAGCTGTACAGCATTCTGGAGCGCAGATCATTCAAGCACGCTCCGGGAGCACATATACTTTGGAAGAGGCTCAGTTTCAGATTCTGGGACCTGTCCAAACTGCAGAAAGTCTGAACAATGATTCTGTAGTCATCCGGCTTACCTTTCAGAACTTCTCTTTCCTTTTTACGGGGGACGCGGAAGAAGAGGAGGAGTTCGATCTGCTTCGGTCCGGTATGGTTTTGAAAAGTAGCGTATTGAAATGTGGTCACCACGGCTCGAAAAGTTCTTCAAGTGAAGAATTTCTGAAAGCAGTATCTCCGGAAACTGCAGTAATTTCCTGTGGAAAAGACAACGACTATGGACATCCAAGCCCGGAGACACTGGAAAAACTGAATCGCCTGGGAGCAGAAATACTTCGGACGGACCAGCAGGAAACTATAGTTATTGGAACACAGGGGCAGAAAATATGGTATAGTTGAGCTGTCAGAGAAATCCTCGGAAAGGATGAATCAATATGCCAGATTACAATGAGAAAATATGCATTATTGGAGCAGGTCCTGCGGGACTCTCCGCAGGTATGTATCTTCAGCAGAAGGGATATACCAACTATACAATTCTCGAGAGAAACGATCATGTCGGCGGTAAATGCCACTCTCCGGAATACAACGGAAAGCGTTATGAGATGGGCGCAATTATGGGCGTTCCGTCTTACTATGCGGTCAAGGATGTGGAAGACTTCTGCGGGTTTACACATGACGGCCCAAAGCTGAAAGCTATCTACCGCACTTTGGATGGGGTTCAGGAGAATCCGATGGACGATGGCGGAGACCCTGCCAAAGAGGAAGCCCTTGCTGCCATGAGAAAACAGTTCCGAAAATTCCTGCTTCTCCTGGAGACAAAATATAAAGGTTATGACGTCAACGGTCACCGCGGAGTAGCACAGGGCCGGTACGAAGGATGTGCGGCAACCCCGAAGCGGGAGCCGATTTCCGGCGACAATGAAAACTTAAAAGACCTGGCTCTGCCGTTCCAGGAATTTCTGGACAAGAATGGTATTCCGGAAGTGAAACGTCTGTGGATTGCTCCATTTACCTCTTTCGGCTATGGCTATTTCGATGAAGTCCCGGCGGCCTATGTCCTGAAATATCTGGATTTCCAGACCAACAGCAACTTCATGCGGGTTAACCTCTGGACCTGGAAAGACGGAACCCAGTCTATCTGGGAACGGCTCAATGCCAAGCTCGACCATCCGGCACGGCTGAATTCCATCATTCGCAGGGTTGAGCGGGGAGACAATAAAGTATACGTTACGGTAAATGATGTTGTGGAAGAGTACGACAAGATTATTGTGACGGCTCCGCTGCAGTTTATGCCGGACTATTTTGATGCTGACGATCAGGAAAAAGAACTCTTCTCCAAAATTGACTATGAGCGCTACTCCATTCTCGGATTTGTTCCAAAACAGGGGGAGTGTCCGGACGAATCCTGCTTTGTTCTTCGCAATATGGAGCCCGACCGTGTCGGTCACCTGATGCTCTATTACCGCCGCTGGATGGAAGATCCGGACCAGGCCATTGTCACCTATACTCTGAGAAATCACCGAGATCAGAAACAGGTTCCCTATGACGAGTGTAAAGATACGGTTATCCAGGAACTGGAAACTATGAAGGCCCCGGTCGATAAAATTGTCAACGAGAAGGACTGGTATTACTTCCCGCATATCTATACGGAAGATTATCAGAACGGCTGGTATGACAAGGTTGAAGCCATGCAGGGCAATAAGAATACCTACTATGCCGGAGAAATTATGTCCTTCGGCAACATGGATGAGACTGCTGAGTATTCCCGTGAACTAGTCGAGCGGTTCTTTTAACACTATTTTCTATTAATTTGTACAAAAACTGCGTTTTGTCTGTTCCACGCTGTACAAAAGTACGGTACTATGAACAGGCAATCCGCTGTTGAAGACCGGCCAGAAGGCTTTCAGTCAGTGTACACTATGGGCCGGCTTTTCATAGACCCGGATTTCATTGAGCAGAGTACTTTCCGGTACTTCTTATCCCGGGAGTGCGTTCTGGACAGATCACTGCCGCGGTAATATCTCCACGGGGCTTTGAGCTGATCTGGAATGAAGTGCCGACGAGGCAGGCTGACACCGCCACCAATCTGTCAGACCTGCTGAAGACCTCGGTATGGACGGGAAGTCTCTGCTCGGTGGGAAAAGGGTTGCGTGAATTTTTCCAATACTTTTTTACAAAACCTAAAGATTAATTAAAGATTACTCCATTAAAGTATCTGCTGTAAGGAAAGGCAGACAGAAAAATGGAGTTTTGTTTTGCTCTCTGATGTTAGTACCACTAACATATTCTGTGACTTTCAATTCTATTTATTGTTAAGATTGCACAAAGAGAGGTTCGACCATGAAGAAAGATAAGATTTTCACCCTGATAAACGAAGAAAAGCAGAGATTAAACGTATATCATGTGGATCAGATGGCGGACGCATTTGCCGACCGCAAGGGAATGCCGTCCCACCGGATCTTTGAGACCCGTAAGGGAAAACGGGCTTTAAACGGCCTCCAGAAGATTGAGTCTGAGATGAACTGCTCCTGGTATCATCTTCTTCGGGAACGCTGGTCTGGCCGGGAAGACCAGGAAGCCATCTTTTACCGCGGAACTGTAGTCACCGCTAAAGAGATGTTTGACCGCGCAGATCTGCTGTCCCGTGCTCTGCTTGCTCTCGGAGTAGAGAAAGGCGACGAGATCGCCTGCTGCATGTCCAATGTTCCAGAGGTTCTGTACTTAATGCTTGGTGCAAACCAGATCGGCGTCAAGCTTGACTTCTTCGGAGCCCACTATGATCCGAAGTTTATTGATATTATCATGTCCCAGTGCAGTGACAAACTGTTCATTGCCACCGATGATGAGGCAGAGAAGATCATGGACAAGATCCTCGCCTCCAATTTTGAAAATAAAGTCATTGTATCTCTTGCGGATTCTCTTCCGGAGCATCCAGAGCAGTGCCCCGGTTATGAAAAACATCTTGATCGCTTCTACCACTATGAGAACAAGGCGGCAAAGATGGCAGAGGAGCATCCGGAACTCATGACCTTTGCCCAGTTTATGGCTAAGGGAAATGACTATGTCGGAGCTGTTATTGACGACAACGACCTGGATACCGAGTTTCTCGTTACTTATACCAGCGGATCTACAAAGATTGGATTCCCGAAACAGGAAATTCACAGAAATCGCAGCCTGATTACGGTCGGTGTATTCCACGACCCGGAGCTCTGCGGGAACCCCGCTGTTCACGGTATGCGAGGCATGGCCCATCTGCATACTGACACGGACACCAACCTGATTACCACCATTTCGGATTCCCTGTTCCAGGGATGGTCCGTTGCCATGGAGCCGGAGTACGGCTGGGAAATTTTCCTCGACTATCTGTTTATCAATAAGCCGAACTTTGTCCTAGCCACAACCGGGTTCTGGCTCTATGCTTCTAAGGAATATCTCATTGACCGCCGTTACCATGACGTCAATGACAAGCCGAGAAAGCTCGACTTTTTGCTCGCCTGCATGGATGTCGGTGAGGCCTGCCAGCCTGGCGAAGAGAAGTTCATTAACGAGTTCTTCAAGGAGGCCAAGGCTGGTAGTGCTGTTAACCTTGCCGGACCGTTTCATCTGCCGTATGTCACCATCGGTGTCGGCGGTGGAGACACCGAACATGGCGGAATTTACTACACTCTCTTCAGACGGATGCAGGAAGTTCTGAATAAGCCGAGACTTCATGGTCAGGAGTATGGTATGGCTCCGGTTCCCTATGCTCAGGCTGCTGTTCTCAAGAAGAACGAGAACGGGGAGTGGGTTGAGTGCAATTACAATGAGTATGGTATTATCGTCGCCAACTCCGCTACTAACATGGCCGGATACAAGGACTTCGACAAGATCCGCGGCAAAGTCTACACTGACAATAAAGGTATGGACTGGCTTTCCTGCGATGTCTATGGCTATATTGACAAGCTTGGCTGCGTTCACATGAAAGACCGTAAGGACAGCAAAGTTGTCCTTGAAGACGGCAGTACGTTCCTTCCCTTTGAGGTTGCCGACGTCATTCAGAAAGATCCTGCCAACGTCATGACCAGTGTCATTACTACTGCTGAAGTAAATGGCAAGACCAGAATTATTGTCAACGTGGAGTTCTCTCCGCTGAAGAAGATTGATGACGACATGGAAATCCTCGAGCATCTGGACAGCCGGATTAAAGCGGCATTCCCGAAGCTTGCCGATCGTTTCGTCTATCGTGTCTTCGATGCGAAGCATCCGTTCCCGTGCGCAGCAAGCGGCAAACGGAACATGGTAGCTGTCGAGCAGATGGGAACCGACAATATCTTTGAGCTCAACAAGCAGGAGAAAACGCTTGTTCCTGTCAACTTATAATATAAAGTAAATAAAACCGTGTCAGGACGTTCTGTCCCGGCACGGTTTTCCTTTTTTTCTGTTTCCTGGCGAATGCGCCCCCGATCCGGTTGCCCCAGAGATTGGAGACGACGAAGACAATAGTGCCCATATAGGTGGCTTCCAGCAGTGCGGACGGAAATACTTTATAGGTCATATTACTGAATCCGCCCTACTTGACCCTCCTGGTAAAATAAAAAACGCGCAGCAAATAACTGGAATTATGCAGTTGTTTGCTACACGTTATGCTGGTACTTTATCACCGGTTTTCGGGAAAAGCAAATAGTTCTTGCAGTACGGGGACCTGAGTGATATAATATCAAAGCAAATCGCACGTAAAGCTTTCACCCATTGGTGCGCCGGACCGGAAAAAGGTCGGTGTTGCGGGAAAACTTCAGGCTTTACGGAGGTATTAACCAAGGAGGAAAATACTATGTCAGTCGTTTCTATGAAACAGTTACTCGAAGCCGGTGTTCATTTCGGACATCAGACCAGAAGATGGAACCCGAAAATGGCTCCTTACATCTTCACCGAGAGAAATGGTATCTATATCATTGACCTTCAGAAGACCGTTAAGAAGCTCGACGAAGCTTACGACTATGTTCGTGAACTCTCTGAAGAAGGCGGCACCCTTCTCTTCGTCGGTACTAAAAAACAGGCTCAGGATTCCATCCGTGAGGAAGCTACCCGCTGCGGTATGCCTTATGTAAACGCACGCTGGCTCGGCGGCATGCTCACTAACTTCAAGACTATCCAGAACAGAATTAAACGTCTTGGCCAGCTCAAGGCCATGAAAGAGGACGGTACTTTTGATCTTCTTCCGAAGAAAGAAGTCGCTAAACTCGAAAATGAGATCGCCAAACTCGAAAAGTTCATGGGCGGTATCACTGAGATGAAGAAGATCCCGGACGCAATGTTTATTGTAGATCCACGTAAAGAGAGAATCGCGGTTGCTGAAGCTCATAAGCTCGGCATTCCGATTATCGCCATCGTCGACACCAACTGTGATCCTGACGAGATCGACTATGTTATCCCTGGCAACGATGATGCTATCCGTGCTGTAAGACTTATCTCCGGCGCTATGGCAGACGCTGTCATCGAAGGTAAACAGGGTCAGCAGGACACTGAAGCTGAAGAAGCTTCTGACGATCAGGCTGAAGAATAAATTAAGGAGGACAACGCACTATGAATTTTACTGCACAGGACGTAAAGGCGCTTCGCGAGAAGACCGGCGTCGGCATGATGAAGTGCAAGAACGCGCTTGTTAAGGCTGACGGCGACATGGATAAGGCTATCGATATTCTCAGAGAAGAGGGAGTAGCTGTATCCGCTAAAAAAGCAAGCAGAACTGCAGCTGATGGTGTTGTTCTTGCTTATACTGATGAGGCAACCAAAGTAAATGTACTGGTTGAGGTTAACTCCGAGACCGACTTCGTTGCCAAGAACGAGAAGTTCACCAACTTTGTTCTTGCCGTTGCTAAGACTATTGCCAAGAATGACCCGGCTGATGTTGACGCTCTTATGAACGACACTCTCGACGGCTCTGATAAGACTGTTACTGAAAATCTTCAGGAGCTCGTTCTCTCCATCGGTGAGAACATGAAGATCCGCCGTTTCGTCAGAAATGTCGGCCCGGCTGCTTCTTATATTCACATGGGCGGCGCTGTTGGTGTACTTGTTAACTTTGACACCACTGACGAAATTGCTGCTACTGATGAGTTCAAGACCATGGGCAAAGACGTTGCCATGCAGATTGCTGCTATGAACCCGGCATATCTTGATCCTCAGGCTGTTCCGGCTGAGGTTCTTGACCATGAGAAAGAAATCATTGAGACCCAGCTCAAAGAGGATCCGAAGATGGCGAACAAGCCGGAAAAGGTTCTCAAAGGCATTGTTACCGGTAAGCTCAACAAGTATTACAAGGAGAACTGCCTGCTCGACCAGGAATTCGTTAAGGCTGAGAAACATGAGAACGTACAGCAGTATGTTAACAGCGTAGCGAAGAAGCTTGGCGGCGACATCAAGGTTACCGGTTTCACCCGTTATGCCAAGGGCGAGGGCATTGAGAAGAAGAAAGAGAACTTCGCAGAAGAAATCGCCAACATGGTAAAATAAACCATCGACAAGTTACATGGGCTCCGAATCCTTCGGGGCCCATTTCTTTTATTCAGTGGTTTGTGGTAAAATAAAACATAATTTATTTTTATGTAGGGGAGGGCCAGTGCAGCATGTCAACGGCACCCAAGAACAGAAAAAAACATCAGTCAGACCAATGGGGTGTGGGAAAAATTATTCTCCTGGCGCTTCTTCTGATTGTTATTTTCTTTGCAGTCTATTGTATTGCCTATGTTCACGGTAAACCGGCTGTGAACCTGGAAGATTACAAAAACAATCAGGCACAGACCAGTATTCTCTATGCCAAAAATGCGGCGGGGGAAGACGTTCAGATCGCCAAGCTGCATGGAGAGAAGAACCGGATCTGGGCTGACCTGGATACCATTCCCAAAGATCTTCAGAACTCATTCCGCTGTCTGGAAGATAAACGGTTTTACGACCACCATGGCGTAGACTGGATTCGAACTATTGCTGCCGTGATAAAGTACCACGGTCATCAGGGCGGTTCGACTCTGACCCAGCAGCTCATTAAGAACCTGACAGAACAGAACCAGGTCACCGTTGGACGGAAATTCCGGGAAATTCTGGAAGCTCTGAATCTTGAGAAAAACTACAGCAAGGATGAAATTCTCGAAGCTTACCTGAATACCATTCCTCTCGGCTCCGGATGCTATGGTGTTCGAACAGCTGCGGAAACCTATTTTGGAAAACCACTATCTCAGCTGGATACCGCGGAATGTGCCTGCCTGGCTTCCATAACCAAGGCTCCAACCTACTATAATCCCCTTCTGCATCCTCTGAACAACCAGCACAGAAGAGATGAATGCCTCAAGGATATGCTGGATGACAAGGCTATTTCTGACTCTGATTATTATCGTGCTGTCGGAGAGAAGCTGGTCTTTACCAATTCTCCGGAATATGTTCCCTCTGCCTGGGCAGTTCGGGAAAGTCACAAGGAGCAGAAAGTTAACAGTTATTACGTCGATTATGTTATTGACTCAGTTGTACAGGACCTGATGGACAAGTACAACTTTACCCGTAAAGAGGCCACGCAGAAAGTTTACAACGGCGGTCTTCGTATCTATACTACCGAGAATATGGCTGTTCAGCAGGCAGCTGAACAGGTTTATGAGAACCGAATCTCGTTCCCGTCTGAGCCGGGCCGTACGGAAGACGGGGCCAATGGATCCCGGAAAAAGGTTCAGTCGGCCTGCACCATTATGGACTATGAGGGCAACGTGGTTGCCATGGTCGGGGGAGCCGGAAAGAAAACTTTGAACCGAGGCTTTAACCGCGCTACAGAGGCTGTTCGGTCTCCGGGCTCTTCCATCAAACCGCTCAGTGTCTACGCACCAGCCATGGAGAAAAAGATGATTACCTATTCTTCTGCCCTGCAGAACTATGCTCTGTCAGTCAACGGAAGACTATGGCCGAGAAACTTTGATGGTGGAAACGGCGCGCCGAATGCTTACGTTACCACTCAGTATGCTGTTGCCGAGTCTCTGAATACAACAGCTGCCCGGGTAGCGGCAAAACTGACCACAAAATACAGCCTGAAATTCTTAAACCAACAGTTCCATATTTCCACACTGGTAAAAAAGGGAAGACATACGGATGCCAACCTCTCTTCCATGGCAGTAGGAGGTATGACCCATGGTGTAACCACTCTGGAGATGTGTGCGGCTTACAGCACATTCGGCAATGGCGGCAAGTATTATAAGCCGCATTGCTATACTAAGGTTACCAACTATACCGGAGACCAGGTCCTGCTTCGGAATAACACCAAACCGAAAAGGGCACTGTCCCGTGGAACTGCAGATGTCATGAACAAAATCATGCAGACGGTTGTCACTCAGGGAACCGGCAGAGGCTGCGGCGTATCTGGCTTTACAACTTATATGAAGACTGGTACCACGTCTGATACCAAAGATAAATGGGCCTGCGGCGGCTCTCCGTACTACTGTGCTGCTGTCTGGTTCGGTTATGATACTCAGGAGCCCATTACTTATGCCAGCACTGGCTATAACCCGGCAGCTCATATCTTCTCTGCGGTAATGTCCCGTGCCCACCGGGGACTTCCGGCTAAGCAGTTTACTTATGGAAATGAACTGCAGCAGGCCTCGTACTGTACTTATAGCGGAGAGCTTGCGGGGCCCGGGTGCCCAAGATCTACCGGATGGTTCGACAAGAACAATATGCCGGAGACTTGCAGCGGCCGGCACAGCGGCTATGGAATCAGCAATGTTGAAGTGGGAGCTACGGCTGCCAGCGGCACCGGAACCTATACGGGAACTTCAGAATACTCGGGCTCTGAAACGACCGGGGCTTATCGGGAAGGGTCCAGCTCCTATGGTACAACCGGGGCACAGCCTGTTGTTGAAGAACAGCCGGCCATGATTGTCCGCCCGCGGTATTAAGATGACAATAAAACAGCAGCGGCATGTTCTGTCAACGAAGCATACCGCTGCTGTTATTTTCCGAGAAAAAGTCAGGAGGACTATCTTGATTATACTGTCCGTCGATTATGGAGATGCCCGCACGGGAATTGCAGTCTGCGATGCCCATGAAATGATGGTCTCTCCGGTCACTGTTATTCACGAAACCTGGCCGCCAAAAGTGGCCGCCGCTATTGCTGCTCTTGCTGAACAGAAGAAGGCGGAAAAAGTGGTGGTGGGATATCCGCGAAACATGGATGGGTCCTACGGTCCACGCGCTCAAAAATGTAAGGAGCTTGCAGAAACTCTGCACTCAGACTATGGGCTGGAAACAGACCTGTATGATGAACGGCTGACGACAGTAGAAGCCCACAGGGCTCTGAACGTTACCAACACCCGGGGAAAAGCCCGTAAGGCAGTTGTCGATGCTCTCTCGGCTGTCATTATCCTCGAAGACTATCTGAAATTTCAAAAAAATAAGGAAAAGAAGTAATTATGTCACAGACCACCGAAGAAAAAGTTCTTGCTCTTCGCAAACAGATTATGGAAAAGGAATTTTCCCGGATGAATCCTGCCCAGCAGCAGGCTATCTTTACGGTACAGGGTCCGCTCCTGGTTCTGGCCGGAGCAGGATCTGGAAAAACTACCGTTCTGGTCAACCGGATTGCCAACATTATTGAACACGGAAATGCCTATTATTCCGAGAAGCTCTGCCGTCCGGTCACGGAATCCGATGCTGCCATGCTTCAGGATTATCTGGATGATAAGATTCCCATGAATGACGACATCCGTGAGCTGCTTGCGGTTTATCCGGCACGCCCCTGGCAGATTCTGGCTATTACCTTTACAAACAAGGCAGCCGGGGAACTCAAAGAGCGTCTGAATTCTATTCTGGGTGAAGAGTCCGGAGCCGATGTCTGGGCTGGAACGTTCCACTCTATCTGCGGCAGAATTTTACGGCGCTATGGAGACCGTCTCGGCTATTCCTCTCATTTCACAATTTATGACACGGATGACTCCCGCAGGGTCATGAAAGAGGTCCAGCGGCTTCTGGGCATTGAGGACAAGGTCATGGGGCACAAGGAAATCCTGAATGCCATCAGCCGGGCCAAGGACAACCTCATTCTCCCGAAGCAGTTTGCAGAGGAGGCCCGTGGAGATATTCGTCTGGAAAAATACGCAGAAGCTTACAAGCTGTATCAGAAGATTCTTATGGATGCCGACGCCATGGACTTTGATGACATGATTGTCAACGCGGTTCTTCTCCTGCAGAAAGATCCAGAAGTGCGGGAGTACTATCAGAATAAGTTCCACTATGTGCATGTCGATGAGTATCAGGATACCAACAATGCTCAGTATGTTCTGACCAGTCTTCTGGCAGGCAAGTACAACAATATCTGTGTTGTCGGTGATGACGACCAGAGTATTTACCGGTTCCGCGGAGCGACTATTGAGAACATCATGCACTTCGAGGACAACTATAAGAATGCCCGCCTAATCCGTCTGGAACAGAACTATCGCTCGACCGGTAATATTCTGGGAGCGGCGAACGAGGTTATTGCGAACAATACCGAGCGCAAGGGCAAAAGACTCTGGACCGACAAGGGCGACGGGGAGAAAATTACAGTCTTTACTGCAGAGGATGAGACAGAGGAAGGCGCCTACATCGCCGACCAGATTGCCACGAATGTCTCAAACGGCAGAAAATTCTCAGACCATGCGGTGCTCTACCGGACCAATGCCCAGTCCAGTGCGATTGAGCGTGCTTTTGTCCGCATGGGTGTTCCGTACCGCATTATCGGTGGAAAACGGTTCTATGAGCGGAAGGAAATTCGAGATGCCCTGGCCTATTTATCAGTAATTGACAATCCGAATGACAACGTTAAGCTTCGACGCATTGTCAATGTCCCCAAAAGGGGGATTGGGGCTACAACGGTCACGCATGCGGCCGATATTGCTGCAGGTATTGGAACCAGTATCTATGATGTTATGCGGCATGCAGATGAGTATGATCAGCTGTCCCGGGCCTCCCGGAAACTGATGCAGTTTACCGATATGATCGAAGAACTTCGGGCCAAAAATGAGGAGATGGACCTGCCTGATCTGTTCGAGGAAGTCATGGATAAGACCGGGTACCTGGAAGCTCTTGCTCAGGATAAGGAGACATTTCAGGACCGTACGGAGAATATCCATGAGCTGAAATCAAACCTGGTCCGGTATATGGAAGAAAACGAAGACGGCGACCTCTCCAGCTTCCTGGAAGAAGTATCCTTGCTCTCGGACATTGACAGCTATAACGAGCAGAGCGATGTCGCGGTCATGATGACTCTGCACTCGGCAAAAGGCCTGGAGTTCCCCGTTGTGTTTATCGCCGGAATGGAAGAGGGGCTGTTCCCTGGCCGTCAGTCTTTGTATGACGAGTCAGAAATGGAAGAGGAACGCCGACTTGCCTATGTTGGGATTACCCGCGCCAGAGAGAAGCTGTATCTTACCAATGCCATGGTTCGCATGCTCTATGGTTCTACGTCAAGAAATGCTCCGTCCCGTTTCCTCGCGGAGATCCCCGACGAGTATATTGAGAGGGGAGAATCTCAGCAGGTTACGAACTATCAGGCTTCCAGAGAGCGGTTTTCCCAGTATGGAGGCGGCGGCGGATACCATCGTTCACACAAGAGCGAATTCAACCCGTTTTCCGGGACGAAATCTACAGGAAAAGCGGATCAGCCGACCGGCAATACCTATGCCATCGGAGACACTGTGGTCCACAAGGCTTTTGGCACAGGTGTAATTCTCAGTGTCAAGCCCATGGGAAATGACCAGCTTCTGGAAATTGCCTTTGACAAGGCGGGAACTAAGAAAGTCATGGCCAATTTTGCCAAATTGACAAAGAAATAAGGAAGACTATAATAGATACGCAATAACAATTTATGTCTTGGTTTGTCAGAGTAGGACAAGAGCGTCAAGTGCTATGGAATGGGAAGTTGTCCATAGACGAAGGCTGAAAGCCGCGGTTCTTGCCCGCATTCCGCTGCCACCGAAGATTGAGCGGTTCGGCTCCTTTTGTGGCAACTGGTCACAAAGGGGGCTTTTTGTTTTGATGACCAAAGAACAGGCTATTGCCTATATTGAAGATTTTACCTGGAGTACTACACGGCTGGGTCTGGACCGGACGCGGGAACTCCTCGAGAAGATGGGAAATCCCCAGAAAAAGCTGAAGTTTATCCATGTGGCAGGAAGCAATGGAAAGGGAAGTACCTGCGCCATGCTGGATTCCATACTTCGTGCTGCCGGTTACAAGACCGGACTGTATACCTCTCCCTATATTCAGGATTTCTGTGAGCGTATGCAGATTAATGGAAAAAATATTCCAGACGAAGAACTTGCGTCAATCACCGATCATGTTCGGGTGTATGCAGATACCATGGAAGACCATCCCAGCCAGTTTGAACTGGTGACGGCTATTGCTATGGAATATTTCGCCCGGAACGATGTGAATATTGTTGTCCTGGAAGTTGGCATGGGCGGCCTGCTTGACAGCACCAATGTCATTGATGCGCCGGAAGCAGCCATCATTACCAATATAGGTCTGGAGCACACTGAATACCTCGGAAATACTATTGCGGAGATTGCCGCAAACAAGGCTGGTATCATAAAGCCGGGCTGCTCTGTGGTCTGCTATGATGGACCGGACGATGCTGTGCGGGTGGTTCGGGAAACCTGCCACAGGAATCATGTTCCGCTGACTATGGCGGATTTATCTCAGCTGCATCCCATTTCCCGGAGCCTGGATGGTCAGATTTTTGACTACAAGGACTGGAAGAAAGTCCAACTGAACCTGCTCGGAGATTATCAGCTCCGCAACGCCTCCGTCGTTCTGGAGACCGTCGGAGTTCTCCGGTCCCGCGGCTGGCATCTGACAGAGGAGCAGGTCCGCGAAGGAATGTCCCATGTCTCCTGGCCCGCACGATTTGAAATCTTAAACCGCAAGCCGCTGTTTATTCTTGACGGGGGCCATAATCCGCAGTGTGCCGGGGCACTGGCCGAGAGTCTTCGAGATCTTCTTCCGGGCCGAAAGGTCGTATTTCTGACCGGTGTCCTTGCCGACAAGGATTACAAGGACATGATGAAAGTGGTTCTGCCCTATGCTCAGGAATTTGTCACCTTGACTCCGTTAAATGAACGGGCTCTTCCAGCAGAAAAACTGGCCGATTACATTTCCAGTCTTGGGGTTCCGGCTGCTCCGGCAGAAGATATCGCTTCTGGATTGAACCTGGCTATGAAGAAAGCTGGTGAAGATGGCATTGTTGTATCGTTCGGTTCTCTGTATATGGCAGGGGCAGTTCGAGCCAAATACCATGCTGCCTATCGGAAATGGCTCCGCTCCTCAAAAATTCACGCCCGGGATTCGATTCCTCCTGCGGAGCGGGAGAAAAAATCCGAAGCTGTAGTTCGTCAGATCCTGAAATCTCCCGAATTTGCACGGGCCAGGAATGTGCTGATCTACGAGGCTGTACGTGGTGAGGTTTCTCTGCAGAGCTTGAAACAGCCGGCAGCGGAACAGGGCAAGCGAATCGCCTATCCGCTGTGCATCAGTAAAACTGAGATGAAAGCTTACGTGCCAAAAGACGAGTCTTCCTGGAAAGACGGGGCTTACCATATTCCGGAACCCATCCCCGAAAAGTCGGAGGAAATGAGACCGGAAGAGATTGATCTCGCCATCTGTCCGCTTACCGTATTTGATGAGGCTGCCCAGAGAATGGGAATGGGAGCGGGCTACTACGACCGATTCCTTTTGAAGTGCACCCATGCGGATATTATCGGTGTGGCGTTTGAGGCACAGAAGGCAGAACAGGTTCCGGCGGACGACTGGGACAAGCCCATGGATGCGGTATACACCGAGATGAGGAGATATCCAGATGATCTTAATTAAAAAATTCGAATTTGATGCGGCGCACAATCTGGTCAATTATCACGGCAAGTGTGAGCGCCTGCATGGACATACCTATCAGCTGATTGTAAAGCTTCAGGGTACCCGCAATGACGAGGATATGCTTTTTGACTTTGTGGAACTGAAGAGACTGGTCAAGAAAAACATCCTGTCTGATTTTGACCACCATTACCTCAACGACTTCATCCCCCAGCCGACAGCTGAAAATATAGCAGTCTATATCTGGAACAAACTGGCCCCTCTGGTTAAACGGGACAATGTGGAGCTCTATGAAATTGAGGTCTGGGAGACTAAAGATTCCGGAATTGTATACAGGGGGGATGAGGCATGAAAGACGTTCAGAGCGAGTTCGACGAGCGGAACATATCTCTCAATGAGGTCGGAATTAAAAATCTGGTCTACCCGGTGGAGATCAAGGATGCGGAGGGAAACTGGATTCCGGTACGTGCGGAAATCAGTGCATCTGTGGGCCTTGGACCGAACCAGAAAGGGACGCATATGTCCCGCTTTGTAGAAGTCATCCAGGAGAACAACCGGCGGATTGACTTAAAACATGTCCGCAGCATTCTGGAAAACATGAGGGAGAAACTGGGCGCGGAGAACAGCTTCCTGTCCATTCAGTTTGACTATTTTGTAAAGAAGAAGTCGCCGGTTACGGAAAAGCCGTCTCTTATGAACATCAAGGCACGGATCTGCGCCGCATTAACAGGTGATGAACTGAATTTTGAAATGACAGTCAAGGTTCCTGTTACCACACTCTGCCCGTGTTCCAAGGAAATATCAGACTATTCTGCGCATAATCAGCGTGCCATTGTCTCCATTACCGCAAATACGCTGAAATATATCCCGTTTGAATGGTTTGTTCAGGAGGCAGAAGAGTCAGCATCCTCTCCACTGTATACTTTATTGAAACGGCCGGACGAGAAATATGTCACAGAATTTGCCTACGACCACCCTCGATTTGTCGAGGATGTCTGCAGGGAAGTCAAACAACGTGTGGATGAGAACCATGATATCCGTTCGTATATTATCGAAGTGGAAAGCTATGAGAGCATTCACAACCATTCTGCATACGCAAAAGTCATAGGAGAACCGAAACAGTCATGAAATATATCCGATTAAAAGACGGTACGGTCTATGAGTTTCCCAATATGGAGATGATGGGGATTATCAATGTCACCCCTGACTCGTTTTATTCCAGATCCCGGGTCTCCGGTGAAGCTGCTCTGGAGCGAGCCGGCAGACTGATCGCTGAGGGTGCCTCTTTTTTGGACATCGGCGGGGAATCGACCCGGCCTGGTTCTAAGCCTGTAACTACGGAGGAGGAAATTCAGCGCGTCTGCCCGGTCATACGTGCCATTAAACGGGAGTATCCGGATGTCCTGCTGTCGGTAGATACCTATCATTCTGAGACAGCAGAGGCCGCCGCCGAAGCGGGGGTAGACATTCTCAATGATATTTCCGGTCTGACCTTTGATAAAAATATGGTTCATGTCGCCTCAGAACATAAGCTTCCTGTCATCATCATGCATATTCAGGGACGTCCAGACCATATGCAGGACCATCCACAGTACGCTGATGTTGTGGAAGACGTCTATGCCTTCCTGTCTCGTCAAATTGAATATGCCATTTCCCACGGTGTCTCCGATGAACGGATTATTATCGACCTCGGCATTGGTTTTGGAAAGACCTATGAGCATAATATTAAGCTTCTAAAAAATATTGACCGTTTTGGTGACCTCGGTATGCCGCATCTTCTGGCTGTATCCCGGAAGTCGTTTATTGGAACAGCTTTGTCAGAGGACGACCCTGCCAACCGTCTGTTTGGCACTATCGGCGTCTCAGTCTACGGGGCGATGCACCATCTGGAACTTGCCAGAGTGCATGATGTCAAGGAAAACCTGGAAGCGGTCCGAATGGCAGAGGCATTATTATGAAAGCAGTTATTGCACTCGGCAGTAATATGGGAGACCGGAAGAGGTACCTGAACAATGGCATTTCTGAAATTAAGGTGAGAGTGGGGACCGTGCAGAAACAGTCCTCTATCTGGGAGACCAAAGCGTATGGAGTAACTGACCAGCCGGATTTTTTGAACATGGCTGTGTCGGTGGAAACCTCTCTGAACCCGGAAGCATTGCTCCATGAGCTTCTTGCTATAGAGAAAGAACAGCATCGGAAACGGATTATTCACTGGGGGCCGCGCACTCTGGATCTGGACCTGATTTATTACGGGGAGCAGATTATTCGCTCAGACGATCTTATTGTGCCGCACCCGGACCGCTGCAATCGTGAGTTTGTCCTGGGGCCCATTGCGGAAATTGAACCGGATTTTCAGGATCCGGAACGAAAGGAATCCGTGTCAGAACTTCTGGAAGAACTGCGACAGAAGTCGTCTGACTAGAATAAAACAGCAAAAAAAGACAGCCGCGAAGGGCTGTCTTTTTTCTTATTTATCGTTTTTGTACCGGGGATTCTGCCGGCTTCCGCTTCGCGGTTTGTAGTAGGTTCCTGCCGGAGGAGTATTGCTCTTTCCGGAAGGCTTTTTCAGAGTTGCGTGGGAAGGCGGGGACTTCCGATTTTTATGGTCAAAGTCATAGGGAATTCTTCCATGTTTATTGTCAGGAAGAATGCTGTTGGCTTTCCGGTTAATCCGTTTAAACTCTTTCTTAGCTTTGCTGAGTCGTCCGTTCAGGTGCTGATCTTCATGTTTGCTGTGGTTGTAAGTCTCAGCTTTACCATAACGATGAGCATCTTCTCTCATGCTCTTGTCTGTAAAGGAGTCATGGTAGGAAGTGTTGAATGGAGTCGTAACACCAATAAGGTGCAGACTGTTGTCCCGGGTCTCCGTGTAAATAGAACGGTGAATACTCAAGATGAGTCCGATTGCGACATACAGGCAGAGAGTGGAGGAACCACCGGCGCTGAAGAAGGGAAGGGTAATACCGATAACCGGGCCAATCCGGAAGACCATGGCGAGATTGATGAAGGTCTGAATGGCAATCATGGAAGCAATTCCATAGCAGGCATACTGTGCTGGGCCGTCAATGGAAATCCGTCCGTTGTGAATAATCCGAAGGACAATTCCCAGCAGGATCAGAATGGCGAGAAGTCCGCCGATAACCCCGAGCTCTTCACCGATTACGGTAAAGATCATATCGTTCTGGCTTTCCGGAACGACGCCGCTCTGTGTATAGTTTCCCTTGAAGAGGCCTTTGCCTAAAAATCCACCGTTGTAGATGGCGGCGAGACCGAGATTCTGCTGATAAGCAGTCCCCGGGTATTTATCCGGGTTCCAGATAACAACAAACCGTTCCCGCTGGAAGGTACTCAGTTTATTCCAGAGCAGTGGAATGGCAGCACCAATAATGGCAAACGCGCCAAGGATGTATTTCCAGCTGAGCCCTGCCACAAAGATCATGCTCAAAGCAATCAACAGGAAGACCAGTGCTGAGCCATCGTCGCCGGAGATGGCAACCAGCGCGAAGGGAATCATAGCGTGGACTGCCAGAAGAGCGACATTCTTGATTTTATTGATTTCATCTCTTACCGAGTACAGATGGACAGAAAACGTCGTGATGAAAAAGACTTTCACCAGCTCGGACGGCTGGAAGTAGATAATTCCGAGATTCAGCCAGGTCCTCGCGTCCTGCCGGGCTGACGGTGCAACACCGACCAGCATGACAAGAATCATGAGCAGGATACCTAATGCACCCCAGACCCACCAGATTTTACAGTAGATGTCATAGTCAATCAACGACATGCCAAAAGCGATGGCCAGACCGATTATAACGGCGAAAATCATTGTCAGCGCGTCTCGTGGAAATCCGCCTTCTACGGTGTGGCGAGTGGCACTGTAGACCATCAGAACGCCAAATGCAGAGGCGAATATACACAGAAACGTGAGAAGTTTGTCCGTCCCTCTCCAGAAGTAAGAGAGCGATTCTTTAACTTTGCTCATAGTGTTCCTTTTATGATTTTGTATAAGTGTATAAATTTTACAAACATTATAAGGGGGAAGCCCCTATTTTTCAAGAAGCCGGAAGGATTCCGTTGATTTCCACAGATTTGGTGGTAAAATTGCCTTAACTATTGCGAAAGGAGAGTTCCATGAGAGAATACACCAGTAAATCGCCGGAAGAGACGGAAGCCATTGGCGAAAAGCTTGCGGGAACCTTGCAGCCCGGTACTGTAGTTGCTTTCTTTGGCGGCATGGGAATGGGAAAGACCGTGTTCACCCGGGGGCTGGCCCTCGGACTTCATTCAACCGAAGCGGTCAGCAGCCCGACGTTTGCTCTTGTGCAGGAGTACGGCGGAAATCCTCCGCTGGTCCACTTTGACATGTACCGGATCTCGACTTGGGACGATCTGTACTCTACCGGATTTTTTGACTACATAGACATGGGATGGATTCTCGCGGTGGAGTGGAGCGAAAACATTGAAAATGCCCTGCCGGACAACACAGTTCGTGTGGAAATCCGGAAGACGGGGGACGATGAAAATGAGCGCATCATTACCATTGGGAAGGAGAACGAGTATGAAAATTCTGGCCATTGACTGTACGGCGAGTCCGGCAAGCGCGGCAATAGTAGAGGATGGAAAAACTCTCAGCTCTGCCTATACGAATATCGGCCTGACCCACAGTCAGACTCTGATCCCCATGGTGAACAGCGTCTTGTCCAACGCCAAAATTTCTCTTGACGATATTGACTATTTTGCCATAAATGCCGGTCCTGGTTCGTTTACCGGTGTGCGCATTGGAGTTGCGGCCCTTAAAGGGCTGACTCTTTTCCGCGGGGACTGCATAGTCTCTGTCTCCACTTTGGAGTCCATGGCATACAACTACTATGGGGTCTCAGACCTCGTGGTCTGCGGGACTATGGATGCACGCTGCAAACAGGTTTACACCGCGCGCTTTGCCGTCAGTGACAGCGTAGAGCGGCTCGTGCCGGACTCCGCCATTGCGATTGAGGAGCTGAAGAAACAGCTACAGCTGTCAGATAAAAAGACGGTCCTGGTTGGTGACGGAGCCGCGTTGTGCTATAATGTCTTAGGTTCTGAAGTAGAACACCTGTCCTTGGCACCGGAACAGCTGCGGTATCAGAATGCTGTCAGTGTGGCACGGTGTGCGGAGGACAAATTAAAACATGGATATCAGCCGATTTCTTCGGAAGCACTTCTCCCGGTTTACCTTCGGGCACCGCAGGCAGAGCGTCAGCTAAAGAAGAAACGGTCTTAAATCTTGAGGAGGATCCAGATGCTTGCAATCGGTTGCGATCACGGCGGATATGAACTGAAACAGGAAATTATGAAACATCTCGATGAGAGAGGAGTTGCGTATAAGGACTACGGAACGTTCTCTACTGAGTCTGTGGATTATCCTGACTATGCATTGAAAGTCTGCCAGGCCATTACCGGAGGAGAAGCAGAGCGAGGAATCCTCATCTGTGGGACCGGAATTGGAATGTCCATGGCGGCCAACAAGGTTAAGGGAATCCGTGCGGCGGTTTGCCATGACACTTTCAGCGCGGAATTTACCAGACGTCATAATGACGCCAATGTCCTCTGTATGGGTGGACGGGTTGTCGGACCTGGACTGGCCTGCAAAGTGGTCGATGCCTACCTTGACAACGACTTTGAGGGCGGACGCCACCAGAGACGGGTCGACAAAGTTATGGACCTTGAAAAACTTTAATCCAGGGAGGGTGTTGTCATGTCTACGCTTACTATTACGAATCATCCGTTAATTCAGCACAAGCTTTCCATCTTACGGGACAAGAATACCGGCACCCAGGAGTTCCGTTCCCTGATCAATGAAATTGCCATGCTGGAGTGCTATGAGGCCACCCGTGATCTTCCACTTCAGCCTAAAAATATTGAGACTCCCATTGGTCCCTGTGTGGCAAATGAGCTCGGCGGGAAAAAACTTGCCATTGTTCCCATTCTCCGTGCCGGACTTGGCATGGTTGATGGTATACTGGAGCTTATTCCATCGGCAAAGGTAGGCCACATTGGAATGTACCGGGATGAGAAGACTAAGAAACCGGTACCGTATTACTGCAAACTTCCCTGTGATATTGATGAGCGGGATGTCTTTCTCCTTGACCCTATGCTGGCCACCGGAGGATCTGCCATTGATGCCATAGATCAGATCAAAGAGAAAAATCCGAAGTCCATTCGGTTTATGTGCATTATTGCTGCACCGGAAGGAATTCATGCACTGCAGAAAGCTCATCCGGATGTCGATATCTATGCGGCAGCCATGGATGAAAAGCTGGATGAAAACTGCTACATTGTACCTGGACTCGGCGATGCCGGAGACCGGATTTTCGGAACTCTTTAATTTCTATTTTTTATAACGTCAGAAAAACTGAATAAGTTATCGGTGGTATGGAATATTCCATACCGGGTAAGGAATACAGCGAAAACTGTATTCCCGGATTCAGGGCCAACAGGTGCCAGACAAGATAAACGTCTCTTGTCTGGCACCTTTATTTTTACTTTTTTGGAAGCCAGAAGCACTGCTCTATAAGGAAAAATAAGGGCAAAATGAAATTGAAATAATACTACAGGTTGAGTATTTCCCGTATTCTCTTTTTGCCATACAATTAACAGGAAAGGAAGTGGTATTATGCCAGAAGTTTGCGTAATTACCGGCGGCGGAAGCGGCATGGGACTTGCCGCGGCGAAATATATTAAAGACCGTATTGTGGTAATTTCCGGTCGTACGGAATCAAAATTGGAAAAGGCATGCGCGGAGCTGGCAGAGGCCGGAGTGGAGGCGAAATATAAGACCTGTGACACTTCGAGTCGTGAGAGCGTCATTGAGCTTGCGGATTACGCCGCATCACTCGGGACCATTCGTCAGGTTATCAACTCGGCTGGGGTATCTCCCGCCATGTCCATGGGAAACCCGGAAAAACTGTTTCGAATTAATGCTTTAGGAACCGTTTACATTAACCAGGAATTCTCCAAACGGATGGGAAAGGGCAGTGTCATTTTGGATATTGCCTCGAACTCGGCCTACTCTCTGCCGGGTATGGCGACGAAACCCGTGAAGCCGCTGTATAAGCTTGCGGATAAAAATGAGTCTCTGTTTGTCAAAGCATTTGTCAAGCTGGCCGGCCTTATGAAGGATGACTACCTCTCTGCAGGAATGGCCTATGCGTATTCCAAAAACTTTGTTACCTGGTACGCAGCTAAATCTGCTTTTGAGTTTGGGCCAAAGGGCATCCGTGTTGCCTCTCTGTCTCCTGGACTCATCAGTACGAGTCTGGGCGAGGGTGAAGTAGAGCACGGCGGTGACCTGATTAACAAGACCTGCGAAGAGCGGATGGGAACTCCGGAAGAACTCGGCTATGCCATTGCCACAGCGGCAGATCCTCGGAATGGATACCTTGCCGGCGTGGATGTTCTTGTTGACGGCGGTGCAACGCGCGGAAATGCGGAATTCAAGTTTGATCCCCTGGCGCCGCTGAAGATGGCAGGAATTATCAAAAAATAATTTGGAAAATTTAAGAGTAAAAAGAAAAGAGGCCGTTCTATAAAGAACGACCTCTTTCTGGTATACTAACATGGTGCCGGCAGTGGGACTTGAACCCACACGCGGGAACCCACAACAGATTTTGAGTCTGTCTCGTCTGCCAATTCCGACATGCCGGCGCATGACATAAATTATACATGAGGAAACGCCAAAAAGCAACTTGAAAAGGAGGGGACGCTGATGAGTCAAACCAAGAGACTGCACTCGCTGGACATATTCCGCGGAATAGTCATTGCGGCCATGATTCTGGTGAACAATCCAGGGTCTTGGGACTTTGTCTACCGGCCGCTGGATCATGCGGAGTGGAACGGAATGACACCTACAGATCTGATTTTCCCGTTCTTTATGGTCATTATGGGGATATCCGCCGCGTTTTCTCTGAAAAAATATGACTACCGGTGGTCGCGGTCGGCGGCAGGGAAAATCTTTCGACGGACTGTGGTCCTTTTGCTGATAGGATACGCAACCGGCTGGTTAAGCCGCTTCCTGGCACGCATCTATGAAGAACCCTTCTGGAGCGCTGTAAATAACTTTGATACGGCCCGAATTATGGGGGTCATGGTCAGGCTAGCTCTGGTTTATCTGTTTATTTCTGTCCTGGCCCTGTCGGTCCCTCACAAAGCTCTGCCCTGGATATCTGCCGGAATACTGGCGGCCTACAGCATTGTACTGCTGGCAGGTCACGGCTTTGAACTGTCGGCAGGCAATATAGTGGGAATCGTTGACCGCGCGGTCTTGACACCAGCACATATGTACCATGGAGCGCCGATAGATCCAGAGGGAATTCTCAGTACGTTTCCGGCCATTGCCCAGGGAATTATCGGCTTCCTATGCGGCCGCATGATCCTCCAAAAACCCGAAAACAGCTTACGGATGAAGCATCTGTTTCTGCCCGGCTTTGGAATGGCGGCTCTTGGCTGGGCACTCAGCTATGGCATTCCACTTAACAAGAAAGTGTGGTCACCGACCTTTGTCCTGGTAAGCAGCGGTCTTGCTTTTATGAATTTAGCATTCTTCATCTGGCTGGTGGATGAAAAAGGAAAGCGAAACTGGCTGTCCTTTTTCGAATCCTTTGGCATGAATGCCATGTTCATCTTTATTATCAGTACCGTAGCTGCCATTCTGCTCGGCGGAATTCAAATTCATGCAGGGGGAAGGGCTCTCTCCATCTGGGACGCATTCTATATATATGGAACGGCATCGTGGATACCCAACCCGTATTTTGCTTCTCTCTGCGATGCACTGGTTTTTGTAGTATTGATGTGGCTTATCAGTTATCCGCTTTTCCGCAGGAAGATTTACATAAAAGTCTGAGAACTGAACCTTACTTTTATGGAAACCGTCTTTTGTGAACAGAATGGAAATTAACGGTTGACAGTTGTGAGCAGACAGTGATAATATTATTAACGCGCTTGAGACAGGCGCACGACAGTAACTGCGAAATGATAGTAAAAATGAGAACGAAAAAGTTCTTGACATTTTCACTTCGTTGGTTATATAATGACTAAGCGCTCACGTGAGACATCACGGGGCACTCAAGAGTGGACCTTGAAAATTAAACAACGACGAACAAAGAAATTACCCTTGAAAAAT
>CAYRKX010000036.1:0-23556 GCA_964425185.1 uncultured Eubacteriales bacterium | reverse complement strand
CTGTCTCAGCTGAGTCAGAAATATGGCAGAGACCGGTTTTTCAAGGCTAGCCATATTGCTTCCATTGACCAACTGATGGCACAGATCTGGGCGACTCCGCGGGATGACTCCGAAGAATCATACAGCAAGCTGTGTATTTCAGTCCTGGAGTTTCTGCGCATTCTGCTCTACGAGAATATTCCCGAAGCAAAATACCAGAAGATCAGCCAGGAACACGCCCGGATGGCCCGGGAATATGAGGCCATCATGACGTCCCGCCTGGACGAGCACATTACCGCAAAGTCCGTGGCTTTGGAGTTCGGCATTAGCGAGACGAGCCTCAAGAACTACTTTAAGATTGTATTTGGAGAGAATATCTCCTCGTATATGAGAAAATACCGAATGGAGACCGCAGGCCGGCTGCTGCGGGAGACCGACCGGTCCATCGCCGAGATTTCTGTGGACGTCGGGTACTCCGGGCAGAACAAGTTTGCTGCCGCCTTTCGGTCCTACTACGGCATGAACCCATTGGAATATCGAAAGGAGACTTCATCATGAGTTCGTTCAAAGATCTGCGGATAGTCGACAACTTCTACCAGACCTCAGCGTTTTTCCCCATGCCGACCATCTGCATCAGCACGGTCAACCCGGACGGGACCCTGAATGTCGGGTCTTACTCCCTCTGTTTCCCGTACTACATTGCAGGGAAAGAGCGGTACGCCATGCTTCTGGAGTGCCGCAACAACTCCAACACCTGTCAGAACCTGCTGCGGACCGGCAAGTGTGCGCTCAACTTTATTCCGGATGACAAGGCATCGTTCAAGGAAGCAGTCCGTCTGGGGTTCCCCGGCCCGTCTTCGGAAAAGATGCCGGAGCTGAAGTTTGAGATGGAAGACGGTCTGACGGATCCACAGGACCCGGATCGCCCGCAGATCATCTCGTCTGCGTTCCAGGTTATGGAGTGCACATGGAACCGCGAGCTTGAGGACGGCGGAAAGTTCAAGCCCGGCGAGATGGACGGATACCCCGAGCCATACAACAATTTCAATGGCATTACGTCCAAGTTCGGCGCCCATTTCATCCTGAACATTGACAAGATTCTCATGAAGCCGAAATACTACGATGCCATCGTCAACGGCGTGACGAAGAACGACTTCCCTCCGGTCCCGGTCGACTACGGGTACCGCGACTCCACGAACTTCTGGTACACCCCGTTCCCGAAATTTAAGAAACCGCACGCGGAGCCCATTGCGGCCGGCAAGGAAATGGACATTTCTTCGGTCAAATACGCCGCCAACCGGTGCGATCCAGATGTAAAATTCACCGACGACGCGCTGAAAGCATTTGTCAGAGTGCCGCGGCCGTTCCTGAAAACCGTACTCATGGGATGCGTCAAGTGGGCGAAAGAAAACGATGTGACGCTCATTACGGCGGAACATGTGAAGATTATTAATGATAAGCGCAACGAAGAGAAGAAACGGAAATAAGGCTTACTTTTTTGCAGAAAGTAGTCATAAAAGGAAAGGTTTTTTGAACCACGGAAGCCTTACAATAAAATCTGGAAAGGAAGGTTATGCAATGAGAGAAGCTAGTGAAACCAGTCGCGGCATGGCGCCCGCAGGCCGCCGTGTCATTGCGGTACTGACGAGTCTGGTCCTCATGTTAGGCGTGTTCTGCATGCCGACGTTTGCGGCGACACGGGTTCCGGCGTGGGTTAAGGTCATGCGGCAGTATCAGATGAACATCAATGCTGATGCTGAGGCAAAGAAGACACCGACGTACGGAAGTACCGAGCAGGATGACATCAACTACATGGGTGACCAGGACGCGAACCACACGCTGGACGTCTACTCCCCTGGCGGAGTATCTGCTTCTAAGAAGCTCCCGGTTATTGTCGAAGTCCATGGCGGAGGGTACGTCAGCTGCAACAAGGAGATTAACCGGCAGCACGGACTGTGGTTTGCTTCCAAGGGATACCGCGTTGTGAACATCAACTACACGCTGGTTCCGGAGGCCACCATTAAGCAGGAAATTCAGGAAATTAACAGTGTGTTTAAGTGGGTCAACGCAAATGCGGACCAGTATGGGTTTGATACGAATAATATCTTTCTGACTGGCGACTCGGCTGGCGGACATCTGGTACTGCTGTTCACGGCGGCGCAGACTGACCCGGAGCTGCAGGCTTACTTCGAAATTCAGCCGGCGAAGGGATACCGTGCCACAACAGCGACGTGCCCGGTTGGCAGTTTTGTCAGCAGTGACCCTGTCTCGAAGGCCATGGAAATTATGCTGGGTCCGGACTTTGCAGCCCGCAACGACCTGCAGCTGCTGTCCTATGAGAGTTTTGACAAGCCGTCCATGCCGCCGCTCTTCATTGTGACGACCCCGACGGACAAGACCGCATACACCGTAACCAAGGCGATTCACGAGGATATGGTCAAG
This sequence comes from uncultured Eubacteriales bacterium, assembly GCA_964425185.1. Classification (GTDB taxonomy): domain Bacteria; phylum Bacillota; class Clostridia; order Oscillospirales; family Acutalibacteraceae; genus RUG420. Next base: position 21,135 of record CAYRKX010000036.1, on the reverse strand, counting down.
AAAGGCGTTCCTCATCAGTACAAGGAGTACACGGGTCAGCAGAATCAGCTGGACCATGTATTTAACGTGCTGAAACCGGACTATCCGGAGAGTATCCAGGCGAACTCGGATATTTTGGCGTTCTTTGCTGCACATATGGCGAAGTGACCTGGTAGGAAAACAAGCTGACTGGCTTCAGGCACTGGTTAAGTGCTGAGGCTGGTTGAGAATGAAAAATGTCCAAAAAGCCCGATTGTCATCAATGAGTCATGACTCACTGGTGACAATCGGGTAATTCTATAGGAGATATTAGGAGATGTTGGACAAAGATGTGGGGGGTATAGGAAGATGTTTCAAAATTGGGCCCGTGGATAACGGAGAATCAGTGCCTCCAGGGGGTATCATACGGGTACCAGTGGTTGGCACTGTGGTCCGCTAATCGCGAGAACGGCATCATGGGAATTCCTTTTTCTGTCAGCTTATCTTCAAGATAGTCGCGCAGCATCCAGACATTTCCGGGATACGGATGATCCATTTTGAGAATAGAATGAAGTTCATCGCTCGAAATTTGAAGGTCTTCGAGTACTTTTTCTTCGGGTTCGTTCAGTCTTTTATAATTTTCCTGGAGTTCGTTCCGGGTTCTTCTGGTCTCTAATGGAGTTAACATAAAAGAAACGCCTCCTTAGCTTAGTATAGTCTTAAGCTGCCTGCGGTTTGGGCTCATGCCCTCTTCCGTAGGTTCCTACGTTATTATATGTAGGATGCTACTATTTGTCAAGTAAATGCTCGGAATTGGCGCATATCGGTTCATCCGGATATACCGGCACCAGAATCCCCAGAACTTCTCCATGGTCTGGTACGGATAAAACCCTCTGGAGTACATGTCCTGAATGCCATATTTGGCAGTGAAGTCGAAAAAGTACTCCTGCATTCTCTCTCCTGCATAGGTATACCCGGCAGCCGTGGACAGTCCCGCTCTAATGACCACGGCATCCGCCGTGTCTAACTGCTCTTTTAATATCTGTATCGACTCATCATACGGCTTTTCCTTTCTGACCGGTACGGTTCTCGGATTAAATCGGATTAAAATAGTAAGTCACGATGTAATACAAGCTGTTACATCATAGGAGTCAACAGGATTTCTCAAACTTTTCAGATACCAGCCCGCCTGACTCAACAGTGAACTTAGAAAAAGACCGCTCTCAGCAGAGAGCGGCCTTTTCCCAGTACATAACTCAGTTCCACAAAGGAAGCCTGATAAAATTTTTATTCTCCATCCGGAAGCATACGGAAGAGTTCCAGCATATCCTCATAGTACCGATACAGAACCGTGGTCTTCTCTCCGAAGCCCATCCAGGACATGTGATCCTTATCCTCAACTGGCATGTTATACCAGATACCCGGTTTAATAGACACGGTCGGGTTCCAGTCCACAAATGGCTCATTCAGCGGTGCAGACAGTCCAACGGTGTTTACGAAGCCATCGTTCGGAAGCCAGTCCTCCGAGAAGCCGTACTTTTTGAGATCCTCGTTGCGGTAACGGCCGCTGAGGAAACCCGGTATATCGCAGAAAGCAGACATATCCTTGTCCGGAACCTGGTCGCCCTTTCGATTCGGATGCGTGCGGCAGGCGCGGCGGGCAAAGTAGTACATGTTCGACGCAGGCTGAATTTTCTCGTTGATTTCGAACATCCCCTCGAGGCTCATCTCATAGCCGATATTATCCATGTGCTGGTCCAGGAAGTTTTCCATCTGTTTCGTAAAAGACTTTTTATTGCGGAGATGGAACTTGGAATTCTGCTCCGGAGCATCCATGAGGTCCCACTGTTCCATATGGTAGTCCTTTACCTTCATAAAGCGGGAGTCTCCCATTCGGACAATCTGAGACAGCAGCATCGTACTCAGAGCACGCATGCCCTGCTTTCCTTGGAGGTCGTCGTATGTCGTACCGTTGTTAACACCGGACAGTGTGGTAACCGTATGAATCCATCCGGCTTTTCCACCCTTGAAGAGTTCAGACAGTTCCTCTTCCGGAGTGCCGTCTATTTCTTCCTGCGCACCATCGGCAAGAAGGTGGGCAAACATGCGGACGGTTGGGCCGCCGAAAGAATGTCCAATCAGGTTAATCTTGGCGTGGTCTCCCGGTTGTCCGAAATCTTTCAGCACTCCGGGATACGTTCTGCCATAGCGAGCATGGTTGTGCTTCTCACTGTGAACTTTACCATAGTCTACACGGCCGCCGACCAGTCTGGCCCACAGCTCGCAGGAACGGTCCCAGGCGCCGTTGAATGGCCCAACAGACGGGTTGTAACACTCATAGCCCAGGTCCCGCAGATGTTGAAGCAGGTCCCGGTCCTTGCTGGCGCCCCAGTAATGGACGACGTTGTCAATAGAATCGTCACTGCCCCAGCCAAGGAAACCGTGGACAAATACAGTCGGATATTTGTTGTAATACGTTTTTTCTCCGATATTCATAAATTCCCTCCTACAAAATCAGGATTGTCACGTCCTGTTATATACTACAACTCATTAAAACACACTAAAAATATAAGTCAAGTTGTATGGTTTCTTAGACAACTTGGCCAACATCATCCGCCTTTTTGTTGATTGGTTTTCGTATTAGTTCGTAGTATACTGTTATTTACTAGTCAATATAGAAGGAGGATATTCTATATGTTAGATGCTAAAGTAAAAGACCTGCTCAACGACCAGGTCAACAAGGAATTCTATTCTGCCTATCTGTACCTCGATTTTGCAGATTATTACTACGATGTCGGACTCGACGGCTTCGCCAACTGGTATGACATTCAGGCCCAGGAAGAGAGAGATCACGCCATGCTTATGCGCCAGTATCTCCTGAACAATGGGGAGCATGTCACTCTTACCGCCATTGACAAGCCGGACAAGACGTACAAGACGCCCATGGACCCCCTCCAGTTTGCATTAAAACATGAGCAGTATGTAACGTCTCTTATCAACGCCATTTACAGCGCTGCTGACGCGGTCAAAGACTACCGCACCATGCAGTTTCTCGACTGGTTCGTCAAAGAACAGGGCGAGGAAGAAAAGAACGCCGACGACATGATCAAAAAGTATGAGCTCTTCGGTTCTGACCCGAAAGGTCTTTACGCTCTGAACCAGGAACTCCAGGGACGTGTATACACCGCACCTTCGTTAGTGCTTGACTAAAGAAAGAGGATATGGCTACCGAAACACCAACACAGTCGAAGAAAGAGACAGTCAGCGAACGGTTTCGCAAGACATTCTACGAGACCGACTCCATAGGGCATCTCAGCTTTTACAAACTGTTTTTCCTGCTCCTTATTGGAAGTCTGCTGGGCTCTCTCATTGAAGTACTGTTCTGCCGTGTCTCCAACGGTTACTGGGAAAATCGAACATCACTGGTCTACGGCCCATTTTCCCTTGCCGAGGGCTTTGGAGCCGTGGTCCTCACCGTATTTCTGCACAAAGACGTCAAGAGCCCCATCTGGAAAGTATTCCTGAAAGCGTTCTTTTGGATGTCCATTGCCGAGTACATCATGTCCTGGGGACAGGAATTTGTTTTCGGTACCACGGCCTGGAACTATTCCAACATGCCGTTTAATATCAATGGCCGCATCTGCCTCTACTACTCGCTCTTCTGGGGCGCGCTCGGCGTCCTCTGGGCCAAAATTATTTATCCTGTAGGCGATAAACTCATTGATATGATCCCGAAGAAGTTCGGAAAAGTACTGTTCTGGATTCTTCTGGTGTTCTTTGTCTACGACTGCCTCATCTCCTGCTTTGCGAGTGCAAGATTCAATGCACGGCGCAAGGGCGTTCCCCCGCAGAACAAGTTTGACCAGCTCATGGACCGGCAGTTCCCGGATTCTTACATGCGCTGGGTATATGCCAACACCATGGATGTCAAGGCAGACGGCAAACACGGCCGCACCATGAGCGGCAACGCCGAGAAATACGGTCAGAAACACCGCGAAGAAGTGTTCCACCGGAGTCTCATTGCCTTCTATGTTCCGGAAGTTTAGTCATCTACAATACGAAATCGAACCGCAGCACTTCGCTGCGGTTTTTTCTTTTCACAAAGCCGGTCTATCTGCACTGTAAAATGCCGACGTACTCATGCTATAATCTCCGCAGAGGTGATTTTCCCATGCCGGACAAACTTCCCGCGAAGAAGAAGGAACTCAATAAAAGAATTGCCGAGAGCCTCAATATTGAAGAGGACAGCGGCTTTGCCACCCGTGCCGCCACGGAGACCGGATTTACTACCACAGAGACCCTGCGCGAGCCGGAACTGAACCCTAAAGTGCGCCGCGGCAAGCTGCGCAAACGGGTTGCCTACAGTGCCAAATCCATCTTCAGGCAGGCGGTCAGTATCCGCAGCACAACGGCAGACTACGACACCATCCGCACCAGAATTACTGACGGCGGACAGGTTACCGGTACCAACTTGATTGTACTGTTGCTGGCCATCATCATTGCATCCGTCGGACTGAACATGAACAGCACCGCCGTCATCATCGGTGCCATGCTTGTCTCTCCTCTTATGGGTACTATTCAGCTCATGGGCCTGTCCATCGCTACGGTGGATGGTCAGAAATTCAAAAAAGCCATTCTGGGCTTCTCCTTTCAGGTTCTCACCGCGCTCATCGGCTCCAGCATCTACTTCCTGATTACGCCGATTAAGACAGCCACTTCCGAACTGCTGGCCCGTACCCAGCCCGCCATCTGGGATGTTCTCATAGCTACCGCAGGTGGTCTGGCCGGTGCCATAGCCACGACGCGGAAGGAACCATCCACTACGGTTATTCCGGGCGTTGCCATCGCTACGGCACTCATGCCGCCTCTATGTACGTGCGGATACTCCATCGCCAACAGGCATTGGAACATGCTGCTCGGAGCGGCATTCCTGTTCATTATCAACATGTTCTTCATTCTGGTGTCGAACGTCATTGTTCTCTACATTCTCGAGGTCCCGGAAGTTGCCGACGCCGACCCGAAACTGAGACGGAGAATGAGGAACGCGCTCATTCGAAATGCCATCATCATTCTCATCCCCAGTATTATTATGGCAGTCTACGTCACCAAGCAGACCAACAGTGTGGAATCTGCGGACTCCAACCCGCTAACGCCGCGCGCCGTGTCCACTCTGGAGACCGGTGACCAGCTCAGGGTCCTCTACCCCGAAATTCAGCGGGTACAGATCGGACAGGTAGAAGAGCAGGGAGATGACGGACAGCTGACCAAGGAGAACGTTGTCTTCATCACGCTGGACCAGCCGATTTCTCGGAAGGACGAGCAGAGAATCCGCCGCTGGGTCAACGGGTCGTACGACGAGAACTATCTCATTGAGTACCGAATTCAGGGCCTTGACAAGACGGAAGCTGCCCCAAATTAAACACTGCTCAGAGGTTTTATGGACTAAAAAGAAAAGAAGCCATTTCCACTCGGATGATTCAAACTCATTCGGTTGAGACGGCTTCTTTTTTGGATTGTTCTTCACTGAATAGCGAAAGCAAAGGATGAGCAGGGCTGCGGTGTACGGCGCGGCGGTCATCAATGTTGTTATGACAGCCGACAGCGGCAGAGCAGAGATCCTGACCACAAGAATTGCGATTACCAGGGTTAATACGGCATCTGCGGCAAGGAGTGCAGTGTGGGGCCGAGTGAGGGTTAAGAATGCAGCGAGACCGGTGAGCAGCATGGAAGCTGCAGATCCGGCAAGCGGCACCGCGAAAATTTTAACCGCGGCAAGACCGACTGTGAGCACAGCTGCGCTTAGGATGGCAGTGCGTATTATCAGTGGTGAGAAGATGTGCGTCAGAAGCTCAATGCTGGCGCTTGCCATAGCAGCCGGTGTAGTTACCAAGTCCGCTGCAAAAACGCGTCCTATGGCGAGTACGGCGCTTACAACCTGTGTTGTGGCAATGGTGAACTGCTTAAGTGCGTTCAGCGCAATGCCGGCTGCACTCAGAGCGAGACGAATTGGCCGGTCAGTGAACCCAAGGGAGAGTTCAAGCGGCGGGACCGGTGTGGTCCAGATTTCCAGGTGGTCCGTAATGATGTGAATACGGATCGGGGTAATTCGGACGTGGATACCGATTTCAATACCGTCACTGTGGGTCAGCAAATAGGTTATGCTGTGCAGAATGCTGGGCAGCAGCTGTGGAGACATGGCTGGCAGGTGTGGTGCATTGGTGTCCGCACTTGGTACGGAGGCTGCGTTTGGTGCGGCATTAGCCGCGCCGGCTTGCTGAGTGACCATCGGCTCTGCAGAAGCCGAGCTGGGAACTGCCGCTGACTGGGCAGTTTCCTTCATGTCAGCCAGTTCTTCGTCCGTAAATTCTGTGCCCCGCTGCAGCGCCATGCGGGCAGGCAGCGGAAGAGCGGCTGAAGTGGTGTTCTCTGTGTCCGTCCCGCGGATAAGGCCCGTCAGGGTCTGCGCGTCCGTGGTCTGTTCCACACTGGGGATGAGACGGGCCTGGATTGGCCAGTGAATCGCCGGGACATCTTCCGGGGTGGCCGCGGACACCGTCAGGGCTGAGCCAAGGACGACGGCGGCGAGCATGAGGATGACAAGCACAATCTTCTCCAATCCCTTGGAATATGGTTCTGTGCCCGTCCTGGTGCGCATCCGGCTGATTCACCTCCCATTCGCTTAACGACTCAAAGAATGACACGGAATATTCAGGGAATGAAGGATTCAGTTTTGTGGGCCTGAGCCCAATTATAATATAGCATGAGTTGGGGCCTTTGTGGCAGGCGATTTATGGGTTGGTATCCTGATGGGTCCGGTACAAGAAACTGGCTGGAGCCGATTTTAAATTGGGCAGTAAAAAAGGCCCCCTGCCGCGGAAGCAGCAGGAGGTCTAATTTATAGGTTATGCGTTGGCTGGGATAAGATTTCTTAACCGATCGATAATATCAGTCAGACTGTCTAATCCACCACCAGCAAGTTTACTGATTGCGTCCATCAGATCCTGTAAAGGCTGAATCAGACCGGAAACAGTACTGCCAAAATTTTCCAGCAGACTGTTAAAAGATTTCATAGCGCTGGTTATAGAGTCAGCGAAACCGGAAACCAGTTTGTTAAAACTTTCCAGAGAAGTATTAAGTCCATCAGCAAAAGCCTTCAGCTGCTGGTTAATGCTAGAAAGCATAGAGCCAAGAGATGTAGCCCAATTGAAGAGCATATCATTCAACCGCTGCAGACGATTGATGACATTGTCATTCAGCTTAAAGATATTCTGAAGAGCACTGATGAAGTTGTTGTTGAGCTGACGAAGCGTCAAAGCGATGTTCATCAGGCCGGTAACAATATTGTTATTAAACTTGATAAACGACTCAACAAATGTTGCGAAATACTCAACAGCTTTCTCAATGATGAACGGGATAGCAAAGACGAAGGATGCCAGGATACCAAGACCAAGCATTCTCGGAAGCCATCTGATGAGAACAATAAGTGCAACTGCAAGTGGGATTCCAATGATGTTCAGAACCGTAAGAGCAGTAATCGGAAGGGCAAGAATCAGTCCAATGATAGCTGCAGTAAGCGGAAGACCGAACAGGAACGCGGCAAGAATTGCGGTAGCCGGAACAGCGAGCGTTGCAGCAGCAAGGCCAGCAGTAAGCGGCAGCGTGAAAATTCTAATGGCAAGAAGCGCCATAGCCGGAAGCAGGAATGCGTTTACAGCAAGTAATGCAGCAAGCGGAAGACCGAAGATTAAGACAGCAGCGAGACCAGACAGCGGCAGGATTGCAGCCAGAGTGGCAAGCGGCAGTGCGAAGATTTTAATCGCAGTCAGAGCAGCAAGCGGCAGAATTGCGGCAAGAGTTGCAAGAGGCAGTGCGACTGCGCCCATAATAGCAATAGCAAGGAACGGCTGTGCAACAGCAAGTGCAGCGAGAGGCAGACCAAACAGGTTGATCGCAACAAGTCCAGCCAGAGGCAGGATCGCAGCAAGTGTGCCAAGAGGCAGTGCAACAGCAAGCATAGTAGCGATTGCAAGACCAGGCTGTGCAACGGCAAGAGCAGCAAGCGGCAGTGCAAACAGGTTAATCGCGGTGAGACCGGACAACGGGAGCATTACAGCGAGCATGATCGCAAGAACGCCGAGCGGCAGCGCAAACAGGTTGATGGCCAGAAGACCAGCAAGCGGCAGCGTTACAGCAAGCATAGTTGCTAAAGCAGCCAGAGGCAGAGCGACAATTGCCATAATGACAATGGCCTGGAACGCAAGTGCAGCAGCGAGTGCAGCAAGCGGCAGTGCAACAATTCTCATGACAGCGCGGGCAATCAACGGGATTGCAACGATCAGAGTAATCAAACCAACTCCGAGCGGGATAGCAATCAGAACGACGCCCAGGCCAAAGAGAACAGGAATAGCGAAGAGAAGAGCGGTTACGCCGAGTGCGAACGGAATACCGACGATAGCCATGGTCAGCGCGATGAGCGCCGGGATAGCCAACTGTGCGGCAATAGCACCAATGACTGCAGGCAGGGCCAGCAGCTGTACAAACAGAGCGGTTGCAATAGCAGCGATCGGTACCAGGTTCATAAGAGCGATACCACCAGCAATAAACGGAAGTGCAAGTGCACCGATAAACAGTGCAGTTCCGATAGCGGCGATTGGAATCAGCTTAGCAAGAGCGATTCCGCCGGCAATTAACGGTAGATTCATAACGCCAACTGTCAGTGCAGCAAGAAGTCCTACTGCAGGAACAGCGAGTGCTAATGCCCCGGCACCAAGTACCAGAGGAAGGTTCATAACCCCAACGGTAATAGCACCGAGAATGCCAACTGCAGGAACGGCAAGAGCCAGTGCAGTAGCGCCAGCGACAAGAGGAAGTCCTAATGCGGCAGCGCCAAGGCCAAGTGTGATTGCGCCAATAGCAGTACCAACGGTAAACATAACGGGTGTTGCAAGTGCGATAGGCACAGCAACAGCAGCTGCGGGAATAGTCACAGCGAGTGCGCCAAGTCCAAGACCAGCTACTACAGGAGTAGCAAGTAAAGCGCCGCCCAAAGCAAGGGCACCGCCAGTAAGGGCAAGGGTAACTCCGCCAACAACAGGAGCAGCAAGGGCAGCAGCCCCTACTCCAAGACCGACAACCGGAGTGGCAATAGCAGCTCCAGTAAGACCGAGCTTCAGAAGGTCGTCCGAAGTGACATTGCTCAGCGCGTCCTGCGCTGTGCTGACAACTCCGCTGAGTGTACCTGCAAGATCTAATGTTGCAGATGCATCCTGGCTCGAGGCATCCTGAGTCGGGGCGCTGGAAGCGTCGTAACTGGTGGACGCCGGAGCGGCATTCGCGTCAACGCTCAGGTTGACGTTGGATGAGCTCGTCTGATCGGTCGTCGAATCGGCGGGAACACTCTTAATGACAAACCGTTTGCCGTTATCCGTGTGGATGACCGGAATTAAGTCCTTCGCGCGAACGAGGTACTCTTCCTCCGGCTGGTTCTTAGTCCCCTTGGTCGTATTCGACGGGGTGGCTGCGGAAACCGAGATCGCGGAAACTGCAAAGATGGCAACCAGCATTAACAGCGTTGCGAGAATCTTTCTTCGAAGATTCGACGTATGCATCTCCTCCTTCCCTTTAAGATCTATTTCTGTGTTCATTTCTGTGTTCATTTCTAACATTCACCCCCTTTACTCGCATTTGATCACAAGATGAAATGACACGAAATTAACTGGGAAATAAGAGAAGTATTCAATTGTAGTTGTTCTAACGAACAACCCTAATAATTGAGTCAACTTGTGTACAAAGTATTAACTGTTTATGACTTTAATATTAATAACATAACAATTTCGACATATTTGTAATTTTGGTGGTCAAAAGATAAAAAAGTGTACGAAATCTTAAAGAAATTGTTGAACAGGTGCACAGTCACATTGTTTACGCGGTTCAGGAATTTGTTTTCTCAACTGTCTAATTATTTGTCCACTGGCAAAAGCAGACGCCAAAAGGCACCCCCTCTCGGGGGTGCCTCTATTAACTCTATTTTCGTTTCAAAATCGGGTTATTTCACAGTACTGACCTTGGCCGGTTCCGGTTTCAGGTCGGCAGCATCTTTGGACAGATGCTCTTCTGGGAAACCGGCAAGCTCTTCGTCCTCGGTGTGTGCCTTGTCGAAGTTAGCGTAAACCGGTTTGTAGTGTTTCATTTCTTTCCAGGTCTCATCGGCAACCGGTCTCCACTGCTGTGCATAGTCATAGCACTTACCGCAGAGATGTTCTACGCTCTCATAGGATTCCTGGTTTGTGCTGACCGCTCCGGTGCGATGCACAATTTCCTGAAGATAATACGGGTTCTCCAGCATTGGGCACGGACGCAGCATGTTGCGATTGTACGGCTGAGAAGCACGATAGGTCTGGAACAGAGGGCTCTGGCAGATTTCCAGAATGCTCTTTTCCTTGATGTTCGAGTCACTAAAGTGAATGAATACACAGGGCTCAGCGTCTCCGGCAGAATTGATGTGGAAATACTGACGACCTCCGGCGATACATCCGTTGACATACTCACCATCATTCTGGAAGTCCATGGGGAAGAACTCAATGTCGCATTCTGGGTCACGAATATGGCGGATTCTCTTAATGATTTCCACACGCTGTTCCGGAGTCGGCATCAGGTCGGTAACCGCATTGTTGCCTACCGGCATGTAGTGGAAGAAGAAGCCAAGGCGGGCGCCCTGCTTCGAGAGAAATCTGAAGAAGTCATCGCTGGTGACCGCGTCAAGATTATATTTCGTGTAGCATACGGATGTTCCGAAGATAATTCCATATTTGCGGAATAGCTCCATCGCCTTCATGACGCAGGCATAGTGTCCTTCACCGCGGCGGGCATCGTTCGTCTCCTCGGAGCCCTCAATGGACAGGAAGAACGCAATGTTGCCGACCTCGACGACCTTCTTGCAGAACTCCTCGTCAACGAGAGACGAGTTGGTGAAGATGCCGATTTCACTGGTCGGATGGGCAGCCGCAAGTTTGAGAATGTCTTTCTTGCGCACCAGAGGCTCACCGCCGGTGAGAAGGTACAGATGAACTCCGAGCTCCTCGCCCTGGGTCATAATGCGGTCCATTTCCTCATAGGTGAGGTTGTCTTTATGGCCGTAAGTGCCGGACCAGCAGCCCTCGCAGTGCATATTACATGCGGAGGTCGGGTCAAACAGGATAAGCATGGGGATGTTACAGTTGTACTTTTCCCGGTTTTCGTGAACGGTCTTGGACCCGCGGAGCAGCATCTCGTAACCGACATTGAGAACCAGGGTCTTCAGAACGTATGGATTGGACTCGTCAACGATACGGTTGATGAAGTTGATCCAACGGCTGTTGGGGTCCTTGATCTGTCTGCGGACGGAGTCAAAACGGGCTTTATACTTATCCTCTTTCCAGAACTTGGCGACGAAATCTACGATGTGCATGTAGCTGAGTCGTTTTCCCGCGTCGTCTTTGTTGTGAAGACGACGGAGATAGACGTCAATCATTGCACCGGCAGTCTTTCGCTCCAGTTTGTGGGCAAGACTATTATTAGAAGTTGCCATGATTGTTCCTCCCAACAATTGATTGTAATTTTATTAACCCATTCTAGTTCTTTTCCACAACAATGTCATGTCACAAAACAGAATTTATGTCGAAAAGACAGAATGGGTTAAAAATGCCAGTTTATTTGATAATCCGCTGTTCCACTCCACGGCCCTGAAGCTGCCGTCTCAGGGTGGAAGAGATGCGGTACGGAGACCCGTCATAAGTAACTGTGGTTCTCATGAGGTCTACGGTATCTCCGTTATTCCGGACAATGTGGACATCCATACTTGTAATTTCGTAAAGGTATGGAATCATGTGGTATTCAATGATGCAGGTGTCATTCGAGGTGAACGTCTCTCCCGGATTATAGTCGCTGACTGTCTGGTCAATGCTGCTCATGGGTACCTTAGTGCGGACCACATATTCGTCTCCAACATTGTAGGCGCCAATGACCGCCTCGCCGATGTAGCCGGTATATAAAATATGGTTGCGGTTGTTGTTGGCGTAGTTTTGATAGGAGTTGTTGTAAAAGCTGATCATGTACGGCTTGTTCTTATCGGCATCAAAGCCGTACTCGCTACCGTCGCGGATAACGGAGACGTTACCTTTGCTGTCATGGTACGCGTACTGCTGACGGTCGCCGTACACTTCGGCGGTAAAGACTTCCTTGCCGGCGGTATTCAGGCAGACCGTTTTCCGTTGTACGTTCTTATGGTTTAAGAGAATGGCATCCAGCCGGTTCTGCCGATAGATGGCATCCAGCAGCTGTTTTTCAGACGAGCTGTCGCTGTCCTCCTGATTCAGCTGTTCCGACACTGCGGTGGTTGACGCGCCGTCGCTGACCTTGTCCCTGTCCGACTCCTTCTTTCCACAGCCGACGAGAGACACCGCCAAAATCAGGCACAGAAACACTGCCACAAATGCACGGCAGGAACGGTGGTTACCAGTCATAGATAGATCTCCCAAAACTCAATAATCTGTAATAAATAATTACAGCTTATTATCGGATATTTTGAGCTTGAATGCAAGTTAGTTTCCGGTCTCCGGAGTCCGGATTTTCACGGTGCTGGACTCCCCCTGATTTCGCTCCACAATGAGCTGGTTTTCCATTTTTTCCTGCAGCTCAGAGACGTGAGAAATTACCGCTACCGTGCGGTCATCCCCGGCCAGATCCTGCAGCGTGCGAACAGCATTGTTCAGCGAGCCCTCGTCCAGTGTGCCAAAGCCCTCGTCAATAAACAGAGAGTCAATTTTCACGCCGCCGGCGTGTTCCTGCACGACATCGGAAAACGCCAGTGCCAGCGCCATGGACGCCAGAAATGACTCACCGCCGGACAGCGTCTCCGCATGCCGGTCCACGCCGTTAAAACAGTCATGTACGTCGATGTCCAGGCCAGTCTTGGCCACTCTGTTCTTGGCATGACTGCGCCGTTTCAGCCGGTAATGCTTGCCGCTCATGGTATACAGTCTGGCGCTCGCCCGGCTCAGAACCTGATCGAAGTACGACTGCAGCACATATGTGTCAAAGGAGACCTTGCCCTCATTGGTATCCGTGGCCTTGCTGCCATTGGCAATGACGGACAACTCGTTGACCTGTTTCTGCTCCTGTTCCCCGGCGATGAACTGCTCCTTCAACTCTTTCAGTTTCTTCAGTGCACTCTCGTTTGCCGTCAGGCGTTCGTGAAGCTGAGTGGTCTCTTCCGTGAGGGAATCTTTCTCCGCCTGCATGGCCTGGAGTTCCTGTTGAACCTGTTCCTCCCGGGCCGGATCATACTCTTCAGCCTTCAGCCGCTCCTCGTAGCTTGCAATCTGCGTTTTGACCTCAGCTAATGCCTTCTCTTTTTCCCGCTTGTCTTTTTCGGCGGTGTCCAGCTCCGTCTGGAGAGTGGTCTGGCGTTTCGTCAGTGCGGCAATTTCTTCGTCCGCCTCGGCTCTCGAGTTTTTACTCAGGTTGGACTGCAGTGTAGCCACCTGCTGGATGAGCTGTTCTTCGGCTGCCTTCAGGGAGGCGAGATCCCGATTGAGTACATTTTGGTCCTTTTGAAATGTTTCGAGCTCGGCGCGATTCTTAGGAATCGTGCGTGTGTCCAGTTCCTTATAGCGTTCAACGGCTTCGGCCAGGGTTCGGGAAGAATCCTTCAGAGCCTGAATTTGTTTGTCAAACTCCCGCACCTTCGTTGTCAGGACTTCCCGCCACTGCACCTTGGGAACTCCGGTCAGCAGCTGCTCCCCTATTTCCTTCCCCTCTGCCTGAAAATCTCGGATTTCCTGATCCAGGAGAGCTTTTTCGGCTTTAGCCTTGCCAGACGCCGCCGTGTACTCCTCTTCCAGCTTTCTCCACTGTTTCTCTTCCGCCTCCAGCTGTTCTTTTGTGGGGGCATTGGGATCTTTGACCGCAGGATGGGGATGTTCTCTGGACCCGCAGACCGGGCAGAGCTCTCCTTCCTTCAGCTCTGCCTCCGCAAGAATTCCCGCCTGGTTTCCGTAGTAGCGGTCTCTGGCATCGCGGTAAATTTCATTTTGCCGGGCCTCAGCTTGTTTTGCTTTTCCAAATTCGGTTACTGCATCGTTGTAAGTCTTACGCTGCTCATGGGCTTTATTTAATTTCTGACTCAGTTCGGCATACTGTTTACGCTGGTTTTGTAAAGAGAGGATGGCCTGATCTGTTTTTCCTTTTTCACTCCCGGCGTTCTGTTTGTCCGCCTTTTCTTTTTCCAGGCTTTGAAGAGAAGCGGTCTGCTGGTTGATCTGCTGTTTTTTGTCAGTCAGCTGCTTCTCCAAGTCGCCCTGTTTCTTCTGATTTTGTCGCAGCTTTTCATTCTGCTTATCCAGCGTGTCGTAGTCGGAAAGCCGGTTCTTCTTGACGCTGATTTCGCTTTTGAGTTTTTCAATGACTGACTTATTTTGTTCCGCTTTGGCCCAGGTCTCACTGGCAAGTCTGGCCGCCTCTTCCATGTCGTTTATGCCCGACTTCTTCTGATTCAGATCTTTCTGAATTTTGGCTAACGGCTGCAGTTTTCCGGACTCTTCCTGAAGCTTGTCCAATCTGTTGTCAAGGACTTTTACTTTACTCTTCTGTTCTTTATACCGGGTTTCCTCTTCGGAAGTCAGGAAAGAAAGGCTGTCTACCGCCATTTTCAGGCTGTTCTCATCGACAAGTTCCCGCAGTTCCGGCTGCTCTTCCGGGTCCATGCCTGCCTCCAGTCGGATGCCTTCCTGGGCAGACTGGATTTTTGCAAGAATACTGTCGATATTTGCTTTTTCTTCGCTCAGTTTGTTTTTGAGTTCATCGTTCAATCGCCCAAACTTTTCTGTCCGGAACAGCTGGGTTAACAGTTTCTTTCGCTCATCCGTGCTGGCCGAGAGCATCTTCCGAAACTGGCCCTGGGCAATCATGGAGACCTGTTCAAACTGGTCCTGGTCCATACCGAGGATGGATTGAATTTCCGCCCTCACTTTATTGGTCTGGCTTGCAAGAACATGGTCTTCCCCGCCATCATACAATTCTTTCAATTCCACGTACCCGACGCTTTGAGCCAGCAGCTTCTTATGATCTCCCTTGTTAGACACGAACCGTTCGCCGCGTTTAATTTTATAGGTTTTGCCCTTGTGTTCAAACCACAGTTTAACTTCTGTGTCCACTTCAGGGCTGACAAACGAACTTCTCAGCTCATTTTCATCTCGGATCTTTCCACTGTCGGACCCGAACAGGGCATAGGAAATGGCATCGAAAATCATGGTTTTTCCCGCTCCGGTATCTCCGGTGATGAGATAGAGCTGAGATCCTCTGGTCAATGCCTCGAAATCGATGGTGGTCAGGTCGGCGTATGGGCCAAAGCCCTGCATGGTCAGTTTTAAAGGTTTCATTCTCTCTCCCCCCAGACTTTCTCAACCAGTTCGGCCATAATCTCTTCCTGATCCTCTGTCAGGTATTTTCCGGTTCGTTCATGGAAAAAGTCCTCGAACAGCTCGAGAGGATCCCGGGTTTCGACGTCCTGTGCAGTTCCCAGTTCCAGCTCATTATTGGTCATTTCATTGTCGTACTGGAGCGCCAGAGCATTCGGGAAGTAGGTCCGAAGCTTGTCCATGGCATTGAGAATTTCCTGTGAGTCAGTAAGCGTAATATCCAGGTAGTCCTCCGTTGGCGGAGCCTGTACAATCTCGTCGTAGGTGCCCCGGACCATCCGCATGTCGCGAAGAGGCGTGAGCGGCTCCGAGGTGGAGTCAACTGTCAGATCGGTTTTGCCGTCTGCCTTCTGTCCCAGCGTCACAATGGTGACACTCTTAGATTTGTTCTGTTTCGTGTCATCGTCGTCAAACGAATATTTCAGAGGTGTGCCGCAGTAGCGGATGGTCTCGGAGACATTCCACTGTTTATGGATATGGCCGAGCGCGGTGTAGTCAAAATCAGCAAAGACATCCCGGCTGATCTTGTCGGTCCCGCCGACCTGAGCGTCCTCAACCTCTCCGATTTTGGACGTGTCGACAAACTGGTGCGCCACTAATACATTTCGCTCACTTGTATTTACGTTCATATGCTGAATCGCCAGGGAAACGGCAGACTCATAGGAGTCCACCGCCTCGTCTGGGTAGGCTTCCCGCACCTGGTACGGCTTGACAAACGGCAGCAGGTAAAAATTGACCGGGCCGAATTCGTCTTGAAGAGTTATGGGAGCGGGTGCGCCGGCAAACGGCGGTGAGATGAACACGCCGCTGTCTGACATGAACCTGGAGCCGAAGCCGAGACGGGCGGCAGAATCGTGATTGCCGCTAATGATGAGTACAGGAATGTCTCTCTGGCGAAGGTCCGTAAGAAAGTCGCCGAGCAGGTTGATGGCCTCTTCGGACGGGATGGACCGGTCATAGACGTCGCCGGCAATGACTGCGGCGTCCGGCTTCTGACGGTCACAGATAGTGAGGACCTCGTCGAGGATGTACTTCTGGTCCTCAATCATGGAGTGGCCGTATGCAACTTTCCCCAGATGCAGGTCGGCCAGGTGGATAAATTTCATATTCTCTCCCCTTTGGTTGAAAAAGCCGTCTGTGCGGAGAAGCACAGGCGGCGGTCACATTCATTTTTGCTTTCGTCCTTTTTCGATTTTCATCTGGACTTCATTTTTGCGTTGTTTACTCTCGGCCATGTGAATAATGCCGTACACGCCGGCGAGCACTCCGATGATGAGAGCAATTCCTACGACCATGACAACCTGGTGCCACATGTTGGATGACCCTTTCTGGTTGTCAACAGCGGTTACGCTTGCCCGCTCTTTTCGCTGGGACTTTTCATAAGCCTTGACCAGCTGTTCATGACTTGCAGTGGGGCTCTGTGCGGCGAAAACGGTAGTGGCCGGAACGACAGTGGAGCAGAGTAACAGAAGCGCGGTAATCCACGCGGTTAAACGCAGTTTCATATATATTCCTCTTTTCTCGTTCCGCTTCTATTCGAACACAACGCCAAGGAAATAGAAGAGAACGATAATCACAATCAAACTTAGTGTGGTATACAGAACATAAGTATACTTTTTTTCATGGACAAAATAGACGACCATAGCTATACTGGCTGCCACAAAAACAGCAAGAACGACAATCATCCAGGTACTCATAGTACGGCCCCCTTTTTCTTTTATTGTAATGTTTAAGGGGTGGTTTGTCCACGACTTGAATTGTGAGTTTTTACTCACGGGGTCTTGACATAGGTAGGAGGATGCGGTAATATACAATACGAAAAGTGCAAGGAAGTACTTTAAGTGCTTCGCTTGCGCTTATTTTTATTTCCGGATATTTCTTCCTTGCATGGAACTGAGGGTACTGCAGACCTGTTCGTTCCCATCATTGATTGACCTAAGCAATTATCCCCTAGCAAGAAAGGAACGTCTGACCATGAAACCCGTTCAACCCTATTTCGCACTGAGCTCCGACAAGTATTACAAGCGTTGTCTGCAGCAGCACGGCATTGCGCACTTCTACAGCTATACCGTAGAGAGAAGCAATCAGGGTCAGACCATTGCTATTCCGGATGGATGTATTGACCTGATTTTTGACTACGGCGACGGCGAAATGAACGCCAGTGTCCTCGGCACAGTCTTAAACGGTACGAAGGTAACCCACACGGTTGGCCATGAGTACTTTGGCGTAAGATTCCTGCCCGGCGTCATGCCGCTGTTCTTAAAGGGTACGTTTTCTGACTACCTCGGCCATGCCGTTAAGCTGTCCGACTGCTGCAAGTACAAGTTCCTTGAAGAACAGGTTGCAGCCTGTCCGACCTTTGACGACAGAGCCAAGCTTCTGACCACGGCCTGCTGCAAAGCCGCTGTTGAGGAAAACCCGAACATCAACCATACCATGGTAAAAGACAACCTGGTTAACGCTGTCATGGATGAAATTCTAAAGTCTTCCGGCAATGTCCGCGTCCAGACTCTGGCCGAAATTACCGGTTACAGCAGCCGCTATATTGACCGGGTGTTCAAAGAGTACACCGGCATGTCACCGAAGACCTTCTGCCGCATTACGCGGTTCCAGAACGCCGTCAATCGCCTGGACCATGATACGACGATTCCGCTGTCCGACCTCGCCGCTGATTGTGGATATTATGATCAACCGCAGTTCATCCGCGACTTCCGCCGCTGCATGGACACCACGCCGCGCGTGTACCGCCAGGCTATTGTCGACAGCGACTATACGCACAAGTTCATTATGGTGTGAAGTTTGAGCGCGCCAGCTTGACCGCCAGGTTTACCGGGCTCACAGCACATTCAGCGCGCCAGAACGACCAATTTCATATGCGATTCAGTGACCCGCCTCTGGCGGGTCCTTTTTTATTTATTTCAGCTGTTCCGCGCTTCCGTTCACTGTCTCTTTTGGCCGCTTTCTGGCAAGGGTATCTTCATAACCCGTGCGGCGGGCGCGCCCGTTTTTCAGCAGCTCCATGTTTTATAGGAAGGCTGGATCGCCGGCTATACTTCGACAGGGTCGTTTAAGAGCAGTCGGTTTATGGCATCTTCAATAGTGTCGATGTCGAGCGGGTGGGCTTTATCTTCAAACGTGGTAATAAAATTCGTTGTCTGATTGTAGCCGTTCCGCATGTAAGTTCGGATTTTATCAGCTGCACTGCAGGCATAATTATCCTTGTCCATCATGCCGAAGTGTTCCCAGATGATAATGACACCAGTGACAGGATGACGAATCGTAAAGTCTGGTCGATATGTGGTATATCCCACCTGAGTAACCTCTTCATAGTGGTACTGGATACCGTGTGCCTGGAGTGCACGGGCTATGAGTACTTCCGACTTGGATCGCACTTTCTCATCGCCCTTGCCGGTTGGGTGGATTAGCTGCTCCGGGTAGAAGTCGCGGCTGTCGTCGTAGGGCGCGGAGCCCCAGGCTTCGTAGTCTGACTTTGGAAAAATCTGGGCTACCAGAATTGCAAAGCCTTCTTGGTTCTGGCGATCACGTTCTGTAAAAGATTCATACGTTTCCGCATACGCCTGCGCCGCCGCCAGACTCCGTTTAAGTTCAAAAAGCTTTTGCTGAAGCTGATACTTTTTAACCAACTTTTTCATCAGACTTAAGTCCGCAGCCTCATGGAGCACTTTGCGGATGATTTTCTTCTTTCGTGTGTATTTATAGACATAACGGTAGTTATCTCCGCGCTTTTCACAAATGATTGCACCCACGACAGTTCCATTCAAAGTAGTCTGCAAAGACTGGACCTGTCTAGTCAGCTTTTCGATTTCTCTCAGCAATGGTTCATAGAAATCTATAGGTTCACCTCCTTCGAAGGCTGATTTTGAGATTATTGATGAGGCGGAACAACTTGATAATGGTTTATGGACGCATAAGTTTAAGTGCTCGGTGCCCCAAAGCCTGATTTAGAGGGTAAAGGCACCGAAAACGGTGCCCCACCCACAAAAATCGATAGTAAAGGCACCAGTTCTTATCAACCGATTTCCTCTAGTAATGATTTCAGTCCTATTTTTGGTGCCCCGACTATTGCTGAGAAGGGCTAGGGCACCGCAAAAAGAGATTATTTCTCTTTCAGGGCCATGCGAGTAGTTGCTCACTGTCTAAAGAAAAAATACCAGGCAGCAAGTGTGGTGCCTTTACCCCTGTATGGAGAACTTTGGGCACCAAGTTCGGTGTCTGCACCCCGCTGAGAAGGTGTTAGGGCACCGAATTCGGTGCCCAGGGCTTTTTATAAAGAATCAGGGCACCAAACCGAGGGCCAGAAGGAGATTTGGTCCATGTTGATCACACCAAAGGAACCGCCAGTTTTTAAGAGCCGCCATCCAACTCATCTTCCCGCCGCTTCATAACCATACCATGCAGCGGGGCGTTTGCCTAGCTGAAAAATAAGTGCGCAAAAAGCCGCTAACCGACGTAGGTACGAAGGTTAGCGGCTGTCGTTTGGTTATTTACCTGCGTGCGGCGGCCGGTCGGCCGGCGGGTTATTTGGCCTGTTTATTCACCACTGAGTTGCAGAAATCCAGCAGGTCTGCATAGACCTGATCTTTGCAGAAATCGTTATGGATTTCATGGCGGCCGTCATAGAGTTTGAAGCGGATGTTTTTCTTGCCGTTCGCCTGCGCCTGCTTTTCCAGGAGCGTGGTGCCGACGCCGAAGACGCCGCAGCTGTCGGCTTTGCCGCTCATAATAAAGATCGGCAGATCATTCCGGATGGTGTCAAGGTATCCGCGTTTGGAACCCATAAAAATAATTTTCGTAGCGTCCCGGCTCAAAGACGGTGCAACCGCCTTGGCGTTCAGCGGATCGGCAATAAACTTCTGCACATTCCGCGAGTCATAGGACAGCCAGTCCGACGCCGTGTCCGGTAAGATGATTCCGAGATTTGCAGCCTGCAGTACCGGATATTTCGCCTGTAATTCAGCCGTTCTGGTGTCGACTTTATTCTTGCCCGCGATTTGCGCATATACGTCCATCGCCGGGGAGAGAAGGTAAGCTTCACTCGGGATGAAACAAGAACCGGCCCAGACTGTACCGTCAATTTCGTCCGACCAGCGGGAGCAGAATACACGGGCCATGTATGATCCCATGCTGTGACCGTAAAGAATGTACGGCAGCCCCGGGTATTTGGCCTTGGTAATCTGCATGAGTTTGTGCATGTCGTTGACCATGGCCTCGGCGCCGTCATCTGGGGTAATGCCGAAGCTGTTCGCCTCTTTACCCGTCAGGCCGTGGCCGAGATGGTCCTGTCCGACAACAAGGTAGCCGTTGCTGGCAAGGAACCGTGCCAGGTCATCATAACGCTGAATGTGTTCAGCGTAGCCGTGGGTCAGCTGGATAATGCCCTTCGGCTTCTCACTCTCCTGCCAGGTGAAGTAGACAATCTGCGTCGGTGTCTTCGACGTCGAGGTGAACGTCCCGCGGGTGCAGGTAACTTTCGCCTTAGCCGCAGCTTTCCTGTCACACTCACACCCTTTGTTTGCGGGCGATCCACTGGTCGTTTTGGCCGCTGCACATGCCGGCACCGCACACGCCAGACACAGGGCCAGCATCAGCACGGATGCCAGAATTCGTCTTAACTTTCTCATAATGTTCCTCCTAAATGTAAAGTCATTTTTCATTATAGGAGGGAGAAAGACATAAGTAAAAGTTGGATTTGAGGCGGGTA
>CAYRKX010000035.1:0-23826 GCA_964425185.1 uncultured Eubacteriales bacterium | reverse complement strand
TCCCATTTCGAGGAAGACGATAATATCGATATTCTTACCGATCATGTTTGCAGCCATACCGACGCACGTCACCCTGTTGGCCATTAAAGTGTCTTTCAGGTCATCAGCGATGGACAGGTCATTAATTGTAGCGGGAACAGATTTCTGTGAGAGGCGGAACTGGTCATGGATGATTGGTTTTTCCATAATAACCTCCTTAACATACTCTGCTAGGAGAGCCGGGTTGAATGAATGACGATTTCGTGGTCCTCATAGATGATTTTGTGCAACTGACCGCGGTGGTTATAGACATAGGAGGTAGAACCAAACCCGTCCGCGTTTTTTTCTTCCGCAATCATGCCGTCCGCATTGTAGCGGAAGTTGGTAACCTGAACAGCCTCTTCTTCTGTACCTTTATCCGTCAGGTCGCGAAGCTGAACAAAACGTCCCGTTTTGTCTTTCTTAAAGGAAAGCTCGTGCGGCTCATCCTGGTTAATATCTTTGATAGACTGGATAGTCCCGTCTTTAGCGTATTTGCAGGAAAATTCATAGCGCTTCGTGTCGGTGTCACGCTCCGGAATGTAGGTACCTGAAGCGGAAAGAAACCGCCCGTGTTTGTCATACTTGAATTTCAGAGTGAAATCCGGAATTCCGGAACCGGAATCTTTGATGCGGCAGGCTGTAATCTGCCCGCTGGCGTTCCGTTTGAAATGATATTCCTCAGCGTAGTCTGTGCTGATGCGGATTGTGTCAATGAGGTTCTGCTGTACCGGCTCACTCATGGCGTAGGCAATAGCTGCATTACAGTCAAAATGCTCTGCGGCGAGAAGAATGTTCTGGATGTTGATGTCGTCAGAAATCATCAGAGATGCCAGAGGCCAGACATAGTCGTCTCCAGAAGAAGTGACCGTAACAGTCTTCTGCTCTAAGTTGTACTGGTACTCGACACCAGCGTGAGAGACGCGGTTGGTAATTCGAGAGGGAACCGCGAGACCGCGTGGAGCAAAAGAGGAGAACAGGCATAATGAACCAAGGACCGTAACCAGCGCCAGTGTGATGGCGGCGACGATCCGGGTGATATATTCCCTGCGACTCATTGTTTCCATATGGTTTCTCCTTAAGTATTCCCTATTCTACCATACCAGAGACGTAACAAAAAGTTAATAAAATAGACAAAAATAAAGCTGTCAGGACGCACCATGACAGCTCTTTTGCTCTATTTTCCCGAAAATGGGTATAACTATCTTTTGACATTTAGACCGAAATTGATTAAGAGAAGTTTTAAAAAAATCAGATGTTTTACAAAAATCGGTATTATTGTCATGAATGATGTCATATATAACTTTTTGGAAACATTTCATTTGTGTACTATTTTCGGTACACAGGCTGATTGACAGGCACAAATGTTCGATATATACTTGAGTCAATGAATGTGAGGTGTTCGTTATGACAATTCGTTCCTATCATTACATGCCGGAAGAACTCATTACGTTTAATGGAAACTCTTACGTTGTGGATGGTCTGTCTTTTGCCTCGGAAGATGAGGCGTGGGAGTATGCCGCAAACTGGGGTTACCTGTCTGAACCAGCAGTTCTCAGCCAGAATACTTTGGATCTGAACACTCCGGACTATGCGGCATAAAGTCAGTCTGTAAAAATTTCCACTTCATTTTGTCAAAATTTCTGTACAAAGCTAAACCTTTTGAACTTCAATCCTGTCTATAAGTTAGTAGAGTTAGTAGAAAAACAGAGATACAGAAGAACAAAAGGGGATAAAAATCGAATATGAACGCATTTGCCAGTAAGCTGCAGACGTTACTGGACGAAAAGCAGTTTAAAATACTAGATCTGGAGCGGTTTACGGGAATTAACCGCTCTGTTCTGTATAAATATTTAAATGGTCAGCGGGAACCGACCAGTGTGGAGGTCGTCTATCAAATTGCAGACAGCCTCTGCCTGAATCACCTCCAGCGTGAGGAACTGACAGAGTCCTTTTATCTGACTCGAATGGGACCACTGAGCTACTATGGCCGAAAAGAGGTCATCCGCTTTTACCAGGAAGTCAGCATGGCCAGAGATTATGAGACGTCTCCGTTTTTGCCGTTTGCCTCAATTCAGCTCGAGCCCAAACAGCGAATTGTATTGAATGGCACCCAGAATGTTAATCTGGCTTTAGAGTACTTCCTGTACATGGTAGCGCAGCAGGAGTCAGGCGAGGATTCCATTATTTCAGAAAATCTTGTAGATGATGTGACATTATCTATCATTCAGAAGATAGGAAAACAGTATCCTGATTTTCACTGCTGTCATCTGATTATGCTGGACGACTCCATAGAACGAACAGTAGAACAAAGCCACCAGATATACAATATCCATATGCTGACGAAGCTGCTCCCGGTATCTCCGCAGTTTCCTAACTATCAGGTGTATTACCGCTATGGGAGTATTCAGGCTGAGAAAAGTGATCCGGCTTATCTTCCCAATGTGGTCATTGCCGGGGAGTATGTGATTCAATACTCTAGTAATCACCGCTATGGTATTGTGACTCGGGATGATGCAGTTCGCGAATTATACCAAAAGCTTTTGATGGAGAATAAGAGGATTTCCAGGCCGTTCTTTGATTCAAAGAGTCAGCAGGACTGGGACCATCTTTCTACCATGCCCGGAGTTCAGCAGCAACTGTCGACAAAAAAGGGACAGATTTATGTCTCCATTCCCGGGATTTTTGCGTACACAATTCTTGCCCGGTACGGCGTTCAGGATCCGCAAATTTTTTCGATTCTTCATGTAAACCAGGAACGAATGCAGAATTTTCTGGACAAGAACCCGTTTATGGCAGATCCTGACCTGTACCATGACTCCAATGTCTTTATGCTCTTCCCCAAAACCAGTGTTGATTATTTTGCGGAATATGGTAGATTATCAGATATACCGAACAGCTGGGTAAACCAGTTGACCGTGGAAGAGCGAATTGCCGCGTTCCAGCGGTGGATACTGCAGATACACCAGAACAATCTCGTTATGATGGATTTTCCGGAAATATCGAATCCTATCTCTATTTTCAGCGTGACCACAAAGGATGCTGTCAGTTTCGTCCGAATGGATGAACCCAGCCACTCCCTGATGACCGCAGAAGTGCGAGAGCCAAGTATTGTCCATAATTTTTATGAATTCTGGCAGGAGCGGGAGCAGGCCAGGCAGTATACCAAGGAAGAGACAATCAGTTATATTGAAGAAAAGATTGAAGAGCTTCGGGCTGAGGCCGGATAATTTTAAACTGTCCCGTGCCCGTGGACGAAGGAGTTTCCAGTTATGAATATTCTGAATACGGACAGCCTGATGTCCGGTCTGTATACCTATTATATAGACCGGAAATTCTTTAATGAGCTCATTAACTATATGGGCGGCTGCTCAGAATATTTCAGCACTACCAGCGATGAAACAGACAGCGACGAAGAAAAGGCAATGTTTCACCAGCATGCTATAGATATCCGCTCTCTGCAGTCCAATATTCTGTCTCATGCAATGCTTCAGGACCATATGGTTCTAATGCAGCTGAGTGAGGGAGAACAGTCGGCGCTGTTCTACAATTTGATTTCCATGCTGGAAGCCGTACCGGAAGAACCTGAGGTGAGCCTGCCGGAAGAGCCGTCTCCTTTGACAGAGCCTGGCGGATATTCTCGATATCCGGTTCTGAATTCTCAATTTGTCCAGGTATTACTTTCCCTGAGTGGACTTCTGCAGGACCTCAACATGATCTTAGGAACTTTGGATCCGGCAGATCCGGACTCGAAAAAACTCTATTTGAATATTGAGAAACGCCGTAACGTGCTGATTGACCTGCAGGGAAATCTTATTGAGGAGTCCTATCAGTTTCAGGATGCGGAAACCGGACGGTCCATGGCTGCTATGGTAGTCCGTCAGTCTCAGATTATGGATCTGTTTCGCGCCCTTCTTTCCGTGACGACGATTGAATACGGAAAGAACGATTTTGCGGACACGCTCCCGCAACTTTAACTGGCAGTCTTAGTCTGCACAGACAGGCAGCTGTTCTATTAAATTAGCTAAGAGACCAACATTGAAAAAGAGACCGTGTCACAGTCGAGTGGCATGGTCTCTTTGAGCTCTAAGGCTGTTTTTCTCGGACAGTAGAAGATATCCGAGCTTTTATACCTATTATATATTTTTATATTTGAGTTCTAATTAGATTTTAGTGTACTCAATTAAAATAGAATTTCCGTTGTACTTGGGGTGGCTCAGCAGGCCGTCCGGGGTATAAGAAAAGCGGTTCTCTATGTGGACGACGTTCTCGGTTCGAATCATTCCATTCTGGTGGTATGTGAACCTGGCGGAGATGGTCTTCCCAGTCTGGATACCCCGATATCTGAGAACAGTCAGCTGGCCGTTTTCGTTGAAGGTCAGTTGGTTAGGAACTGCCGTGCTTCGGTTGAGAATGTTGACCTCAAATAGAGAACGGTCTGCATTCGTTTTCCCCGAATCGGGACTGTAGGTGACGTTGAAGGTGAATTCTTTCTGGTCTCCAACAGAAAGCAGTCTTCCACTTGAGTCGTAGTCGAAAATCAGGTTGGTGGTGTTCCCGTTCTGCTCCACCTGGCACTGACTGACCCGGTGAGAATTATCAACCTGGAACCGGTAGGTTATGGGATCCCAGTTCAGAGATCCGTCGAAATGAACGCTTTCTATTTTTCGCGACAGAATCAACTGAGAAAACGACAGGATAATAGCCGGCGAATAGTCAAAACAGTTAAACGCTATAAACGACAGGCTCTGATGCACGGTATTGGTGTCTGGGAGAAAGGGAAAGCAAAACGGCGCTTCCACATTCCCTTTAACATGGATATTCAGTGCTCTCTCGCGGAGATTATAAGTATACAGCATAGTTCCGCCGGTTTTCTGGTTTTCAATTCTTCTAGGAACAGAAAATTCGCTGCTGCTGCGGACTGGCACTGTGCCCTCGTCTTTGTCTCGAAATACACCGCAGGCCAGTAAAATCACAAAGACCAGGACAATCAGAATCAGGGCACTGAGGCAGCTCCGCAGAATGACCTGTTTCCGGGAGGGGCCGGATTTCTGAGCTTGCTCCTTTTGCAAGGAATCGCCTCTTTTCCAATTATAAGTAAATTCACTAATTATTCTAACAAATTTATTCAATTCCTACAAACTGATAATAAAAGACCCTCTCCCGGGAGTTATCCGGGCGAGGATCTCCAATGATTCCTTTCTGTTTCTCGTACGAGTTTTATACGCGTATAAAATCAACTCGAATTCAGTATAAAACGGAAAGAGAGACCTGTCAATCGCGCAAAATATGAGAGGAAATATGGTATAATAGGCGCGTTAAGCAGACTATAGAAAAGGAGGGGCTGAAGCTGGGTACTGAAAAATATGAAGTAAAACAGGAATCCATTGCCAGTGCAGCTTTTGGCCTGTTCCGGGAAAAAGGGTTTGACAAGACTTCGGTAAAGGATATTGCAGACGCCGCAGGAATCAAAAAGGCGCTGGTCCGTTATTATTTTCCGAAGAAAGAGGCGCTTGAGGATCTGTTCCTGACACGGAATCTGGATCTTGCCGACGGCTATATCAGTGAGCTGGATGTTGAGAACCTCGACACCATGCAGCGAATCTACCTGCTCGGGTATTTTGAGCTCTACTATGTCTGCAACCATAAAACCATGTTAAAAGTGGGAAAGGATATTATGCGGTCCCGGGATATGACACGGGATATTCAGCAGACCATCGTGTCGTGGATCTTTCGGAATAATGAGGTCCCTGAAAAGGAACGCCAGCAGCTCTCCGATGCCATTCTCTATGCTCTGGGTGCGGCGTTTGAATTTATTTATTTCCATATGATCGATGAAATCCCCTTTGATCTGCATGATGTGTTTAATGTATCCGTTACCATACTGAAGACACTGACGAAGTACCCGCTGGAAGTTCCAGATGTGGAACAGCTTATGCCGGATGAGTGGATGGAACAGAAGTGCCGGGAAATGGACCGGGCCATGTTTGGTATCTGACAACAGGTATGCTAATGTAATGTTTATTCACAATTTGGTAGTCAGTAGTTAAAAATCATAGATTACATAAGTACTTAATATAACAGGGAGGGTTCATCTATGAGCAACGGAAAAATCCTGGTCGTCGATGATGACAAGAATATCTGCGAGCTGCTCCGCCTCTATATGGAAAATGACGGGTACACCGTCTCACTGGCCTATGACGGCGAGTCAGCTCTAAAAGTGTTTAACGACTTTAAACCGGATATTGTCCTGCTCGATATTATGCTACCGAAAATGGACGGCTGGCAGGTCTGCCGGGAAATCCGCAAGACTTCGGACACCCCGATTATCATGGTCACCGCAAAGGGCGAGACATTTGATAAGGTACTTGGCCTGGAACTTGGCGCAGATGACTATATTGTCAAACCTTTTGAGACGAAAGAGGTTATGGCACGGATTAAGGCGGTTCTCCGCCGGACCAACACCTCGCCGCAGAACGAGGTCAAAGAGGTTAAATACGACAAGCTGGACATCAATCTCACCAATTATGAGATGAAGGTTGACGGTAAAGTGGTAAACACCCCGCCGAAAGAGCTGGAGTTGATTTACCACCTGGCAAGCAACCCGAACCGTGTCTTCACGCGGGATCAGCTTCTCGATGAAGTATGGGGCTTCGACTACTACGGAGACTCCCGTACGGTAGACGTCCATGTCAAACGTCTCCGTGAGAAACTCGAGGGAGTTTCTGACAAGTGGGACTTGAAGACCGTATGGGGCGTCGGATATAAATTTGAGACGAAGGAATGAGCAGTTCCAAGACGAAGACCCGTCGAACGTCACTGTTCCGCCGGTACCTTCGGTACTCTCTGACCGCTGTGGGCGTCAGCATGATTATTCTGTTTGCCATCTTTCTGGCATTCCTGGGTAACTATTGGCGGGAGGACCGTTCCCGTGCCATGCTGAAAAACACCCGGCGGATTGCGGTCAACGTGGAGAAAATCATGTCCTCGGATATGGTGGCACAGAACAATGAACAGTCTACGGTCATTGTCGGCAGCATGATGAGTGCGGTCTCCGATTCCATCGATGCCGATGTCTTCATGACAGACAACGGGGGCAGAATTATTCTCTGCAAAGACATGATTAACCCGGACTATACCCTGCAGGACAGTCCGGTCTGTATAGAGCACAATGGGTTTCATCTTCCCGCCTATGTAGTAGGCCGGACGACCCAAAAAGGTTACTGTACTATGGCAAATCTCGGTGGTCCATATGCGCAGAAAGACGGAAAACCAACTTACTGTATGGTCGTGGGGGCCACTATTGTTCTCAATGGCCAGCCAAGCGGCCATGTCTATGCGGTCTCCAAGGTCCATAACGGACTGATCGGTTACTTCGGACAGATTATGAAGCTGTTCCTGGCGGCGGCCATTATCTCGTTCCTGCTGACGTTTGCACTCGCTTATCTGTTTGCTTACAGCCTGACACGCCCGCTGCAGGAAATGTCCCGTCTGACCCACCAGTATGCTAAGGGCGACTTCTCCGAGCGAATCGAAATTCACGGAAACGACGAGCTGCAGGATCTTGCGAAATCTCTGAACCAGATGGCGGAGTCCCTGTCTATTCTGGATGAGTCCCGTAAGAGCTTTGTTGCCAATGTCTCGCATGAGCTGAAAACTCCTATGACAACCATTGGCGGATTTATTGATGGAATTCTGGACGGCACCATCCCCCAGAGCCAGGAGAAACATTATCTGCAGATTGTCAGTAAAGAAGTGAAACGTCTCTCAAGACTGGTTGTGACGATGCTGACCCTGTCAAAAATTGAGGCCGGCGAGGAAAAGCTCCATGTCTCAGAAACGGATGTTCAGACTCTTCTGTTCAACGCTCTCTTGAGCTTTGAGTCACAGATTGATGAGGCGGGATATCAGATTGAAGGCCTGGCCGATCTGCCGCCAATCAAAGTGATGGCAGATCCTGATCTTCTGTTCCAGGTCTGCTACAATCTTTTCGACAATGCCGTGAAGTTTACTAACCCTGGCGGCATGATTCGAATTACGGCAGAGAATAAACCGGACCGCGTTATTATCCATATCGCCAATACGGGAAGCGGTCTCTCAGAAAAAGAACAGAAACGCATTTTTGAGCGGTTCTATAAAGTGGATCAGTCCAGAAGTGAACACGTCAAAGGTGTCGGGCTCGGTCTGAACCTGGCCCAGAATATTGTCCGACTTCACGGTGGAGACATCTATGTCGACAGTGAAGAGGGAGGATTCACCACCTTTACATTCTGGATTCCCAAACAGCAAAAAAATAACTCGTAAGAGAGGGTTTGTATTATGAAGGAGAAGAAAGGCGGCAAGGTCTTTGCCGCACTGATCATAGCAATTGTGCTGATTGTGGCGATTGCTCTGGCAGCCGTGTTTATCGGTAACCACCGGTCCGGAAATCAGGATCAGACCAGCAGTGGAGATTCCATTAAAATCGGAGAGTCCAAGTCCTACTCGGCTGGTTCCAGCGGACAACTCTCCAGCGTGGAGATCGCTGCAAAAGTTAAGCCATCTGTTATCGCGGTAGTCGTTAATGCAGACGGCGGGGAGAGTACCGGAGAAGGTTCCGGCGTGGTTATGAGCGTCGATAAGGACAAGGGCAGAAGCTATATTGTCACCTGCGCCCACATGATCAATTCCCCGGGAACTTCCGTACAAATCCAGCTCGAGGATGGAACGACATATGATGCTCAGGTTGTCGGCTATGATAACCGCACAGATATCGGCGTCATCTCAGTAAAAACGACCAAACTCACCCCGGCAGAATTTGGCGATTCATCGGTCTTAAAAGTCGGTGAACCGGTCTATGCCATCGGCAACCCGGGCGGCACTCAGTTCTACGGCTCAGTTACTGCCGGTATTATCTCTGCTATCGACCGTCCGACAGCAAGCTCAGAGAGCGGATATACTATGGAGTGCATTCAGCACGATGCCGCCATTAACCCCGGTAACTCCGGTGGAGCGCTCGTCAACAGCTATGGCCAGGTTATCGGCATCAACTCTTCGAAGATCGCTTCCGAGGATTATGAGGGAATGGGCTTCGCCGTTCCAATTTCTGTCGCCAAGAAATCCACAGACAGTATTATGAAACACGGCTATGTAACCGGACGGGCAAAGCTTGGAATTCAGTATATGCCGTGCACCGACAATGAGGCTTACGCTCAGGTCCTGAAGTTGAACAAACTTCCGAACGGCTCGGTTGTCATTGCCAAAATCAGCGACGACAGTTCGTTTACCGGAACTAAAGTACAGGCCGGAGATATTATTACTGCTGTCAATGGAAAAGACCTGAAGACATCGTCAGCCCTGCTTGAAGCCGTGGAAAAAGCAAAACCGGGTGATAAAATGAAACTCACCATGGGACGCGTGGACAGAAACTATAAGGTTACGGCATATGAAGTAACAGTTACTCTGAAAGAAGACCGCGGAAATTCCACCCCGCAGAGCAGTCAGAGCCGACAGGGCGGTTTTACCAATCCGTTCCGGAGTGCCCGGTAAGCTTCCAAGACAGGATCTGCACACTGTTTGAAAAATTGTTCGCAAATTACTTTTTCTTGTGCTAGACTAAGATACAGTACAGGTGTTTTCTTTCAGCGCAATAAAGGGGTGAACATATGGGGGACCGAGACAATCCGATTTCCGTCCGATCCAAACGGCGGATTACCGACAGCCTCCTGGAACTGATGCATGAGCGTCCGTTCTCGAAAATTTCCATAAAGGATATTGTGGAAAGAGCCGGTCTGACCAGACAGACGTTTTACCATAATTTCAACTCCAAGGAAGAAGTTCTCATGAATAAGGAAGGAGAACTGTTTGAGGAGTTCATGCAGTATCTGATGAAAAATCAGGTCACAGAGTGGAATAATATTGTTCTGTATTATTTCCGCTTCTGGCAGCACAATGCAGATTTTGCCAGACTTCTGATTAAAAATAATCTGGTGTTTGTGCTGGAGAGCAAAGCTCCGGATTACTACGAGGCCATCCGCGGCAATGTGAAAATGGAGCAGACGGAACTGACGGAGCTGGAGTTTTCGTATATTTACTCTTTCTGTTCCGGCGCTATTATCAATATGTTGGTGTCCTGGGTGCAGAGCGGAATGGTTCTCTCTCCGCAGGAGATGACCAATCTTGTCATGAAGCTGTTTGACGGAACAATCATGAAGAAATATGGAAATTTAGTCTGGTTTCCCCAGGAGAAAAAGGTTCAGGAGCCTTCTGAACCTGAGACGAACAACTAAAAAGAGCGGCTGCACTGGGCAGCCGCTCTTTCTTTCTTGACAATCTGTACATCAAATCCATATAATAGATTGGTACTCTAGCAGTATACTTATTAAAGTGAAATTAGTCTTAACTTAATCGCACTTTTAAAATTTAATAACAGGGGGTGAATCTACACTTTGACTTTGACATTGTCTATTATCTTGATAGTTGTCGCCATTGTGGTTGGATTAGTGGTAGGATTCTTCCTCGGAGAAAGTCATCGAAAACGAGTTGCTGAAGCCGCTATCGGCTCCGCAAATCAGGAAGCAGCTAGAATTATAAATCAGGCTCTGACGACTGCGGAACAGCAGAAGAAAGAGAAAATTCTCGAGGCAAAAGAAGAAATTCATAAGAGCCGCGCGGAAAATGACAAAGAACTCCGAGAGCGCAGAAATGAAGTCCAGCGTCAGGAACGCCGGATGATTCAGAAAGAGGAATCTCTGGAAAAGAAGACCAACAACCTGGAGAAGAAAGAGGACCAGCTGTCCAAGAAGCTGAAAGATGCGGACAAGAAGATGGCTGAGGTCGAGGCTCTGAAGAAGAGTCAGTTTGACGTCCTCGAAAAGATTTCCGGGTTCACCGAGTCCCAGGCTAAAGATTATATTCTGTCCCAGGTGGACGAACGTCTGGACCATGAGAAAGCCACAAAGATTCTGGAAGCCCGCGAGCAGATCAAGGAGCAGTCCGATGAAATCGCCCGGCAGATCGTCACAACCGCCATTCAGCGCTGTGCCGCCGAACGGACAACCGAAGCTACTGTATCGGTTGTCACCCTTCCGAACGATGAGATGAAGGGTCGTATCATCGGCCGTGAGGGCCGGAACATCCGGGCTATCGAAGCGGTTACCGGCGTAGACCTCATCATTGATGACACACCGGAGACCATTACTATTTCCTGCTTTGAACCTGTTCGCCGGGAAATCGCGAGACTGACAATGGAACGTCTCATTCAGGACGGCCGCATTCATCCGGCCCGCATTGAGGAGACCTACGAAAAGTGTAAGAAAGAGGTCAACCAGACCATTAAACAGACCGGTGAGCGCGCCGTACTCGACGCAGGTGTTACCGGCATTCATCCGGAGCTGGTCAAGCTCTTAGGACGTCTGAAGTACCGTACCAGTTACGGCCAGAACGTTCTCGACCATTCGCTGGAAGTCTGCTATCTCAGTGGACTCATTGCCGCGGAGGTTGGAGCTGACGTCAAGCAGGCAAAACGTGCAGGCCTGCTTCATGATATCGGCAAGGCGCTCGACCATGAAATGGAAGGTTCCCATGTACAGCTTGGCGCGGATGCGGCCAAGAAGTACCGTGAGAGCGACGCCGTTGTTCACGCCATTCGCGCACATCACAACGACATTGAACCGAAAACTACAGTTGCCTTTATTGTACAGGCTGCTGATGCCATTTCAGCTGCCAGACCGGGAGCCAGACGCGAAAATATTGAGAATTATATTAAGCGTCTGGAGAAACTGGAAGAAATTGCCAACTCCTTCGACGGTGTCGACAATTCCTATGCTATTCAGGCCGGCCGGGAAATCCGCATTATGGTTAAACCGGAGAAGATCAACGACGATCAGATGGTTATTCTGGCCCATGATGTGGCCCAGAGAGTCGAGGAAGAACTCGAGTATCCGGGACAGATTAAAATCCATGTGGTTCGTGAGAGCCGCGTCATGGATTACGCAAAATAAGACACAAAACGATTCAACAGGAAACAGACAGGAGGTCCCATTCCGCGCAAGCCGGATGGACCTCCTTTTTCCTGATTTAGAAAGGATACGCCGACCATGAGAATTTTTGCCATCGGCGATGTTGTCGGAAAAGACGGAGCAGGGTTTGTACAGGATGTTCTTCCTCCGTTTAAACGGGTCAAGGGTGTGGATTTCTGCATCGTCAACGGAGAAAATTCCAGTGACGGAAACGGAATTACTCCATCGTCCATGCATGAACTGTACCAGGGCGGTGCTGACATTGTGACTACAGGAAACCATGCATTCCGCCGCAAGGAGATGTATGATTACTTTGACTCTGACCCCTTTGTCCTGCGGCCGGCCAATTTTCCCAACAGCGACCCCGGCCGCGGATACTGCATTGTGGACAAAGGCCGGTATCAGATTGGAGTTATCAATTTAATGGGGACCACTTACATGGAACCCCTTGCCAATCCGTTCCGGATGGTGGATGATATCCTTAAGACCCTGGAAGACTGCCGCGTCATTCTCGTGGATTTTCACGCGGAGGCGACGTCAGAGAAACGTGCCATGGGCTTTTACCTGGACGGAAAAGTATCCGCTGTGTTCGGCACCCATACTCATGTGCAGACCGCGGACGAACAGATCCTGCCGAAGGGCACCGGCTATATTACCGACCTCGGCATGACCGGACCGGTACAGTCGGTCCTCGGGGTAAAACCCGAAATTATTATTCAGAAATTTCGGACGAATATGCCGGCCCGGTTCGACCTTATGAAGGGCGGGGAGCAGATGCTCAACGGATGTCTTTTTGACATCGACGATAAGACCGGGCGGACTACTGCAGTGGAGCGGGTCGTCCTGAAATAAACCGTCCCAACAAAAACCAGGAGGGAAATCTTGATGAAATATGCAAAGAGTGGGATTGCGGTCATCATGGCCTTAATCCTCCTGCTCAGCCTCGCGGGCTGCGGCGGCAAAAGCTCCAAGGGGAAGACGACCCAGTCTGTCTCCAGCTCGAGCGATGTACGCCTCCCTTATTCCCGTGAAGACGGCGTGAATCCATTTACGGCTCAGAGTCTTCTGAACCAGCCAATTATGCCTTTATTGTATGAGGGTCTCTACTATGTAGACTCTACATATAAGGCACAGCCGGAGATTGCCACGGATGCTTCCTACAATGGAGGGGAACTGACCGTCTCTCTGGACGCTTCGCATAAATTCAGTGACGGCACCATTATTTCACCGATGGATGTCGTGTATTCGTTCCAGAAAGCTAAAAAGTCTGTCTATTACGGATCGGCACTCAGCATGTTCTCGTCTGCCCAGTCATCGACAGGAAACTCCGTTACCTTTAAAGTAGCTACCTACAGCCGGTATCTGACCGCGGACCTGACCTTCCCCATTGTGAAGTCCGGATGTCGTGTATTCGTTCCAGAAAGCTAAAAAGTCTGTCTATTACGGATCGGCACTCAGCATGTTCTCGTCTGCCCAGTCATCGACAGGAAACTCCGTTACCTTTAAAGTAGCTACCTACAGCCGGTATCTGACCGCGGACCTGACCTTCCCCATTGTGAAGTCCGGGACAGCAGAAAAATCGGAAACTCCTGTAGGATCCGGCCAGTACAAGTACAAGGTCAGCGACATGGGCGGTCTGCTCGAAAAGAACTCCGAGTGCAAGACCATCCGCAGTGCCGCCGAAAAGGGAAACAAGCGGCACCGCGGCTCCATCAACAAGATTTATCTGAGCAATATTTCTGATACAACCACGCTCATGGACAGCCTTGCTATTGGAAACTTCAATGCGGCCTACGACGACCTCGCAGCCGGCCCCCCGGAGCGGGTCAAAGTCAACTACGGCCAGATGCCCATGAACGACATTATTCTTGTCAAACTCCGCACATCTGGCGATTTAGCCAATGCTAAACTCCGCCAGGACATCAGTGCTTTGTTAGACCGTTCGACTCTTGTTGAGACAGGCCTCAGCGGCTATGGAATTCCGGCGACACTGCCTTATAACCCGCAGTGGTATGCCGCTAAGGGTATTAAAGTCCACAAAATTAATACGGACAGTGCTCAGCTGCAGGTCCAGAAGGCCTTCAAAGGAAAGACCCTGTCTATTTTGACAGATGGAGACAACCCTCTGAAGGTAGAACTGGCTCAGGAATTACAGAACCAGCTGCTGGACATGGGCATTAAAACGACCATTGCATCGCCGGGATTTGACAGCTATGTCTCCGCCGCGGCGGGAGACGGTTACGACTTCATTATTGCCGAGTACAAGCTGCCGAACGACATGAACCTGATGGCTGCCATGCCGGACAAAGCCAACCAGAAATTGTATGCGAAGGTGCTGACCGGACAGATCAGTCTGGAAAAATACGCCGAGTGGTATCAGAAGAAGATGCCGTTCCTGACACTTGCGTACCGCAACGGTCTTCTGGCGTATTCCAAGGATCTGGCCAACAAGCCGGTACCGCTTCCAGGCAATCCGTATGCCGACGCGTACCAGTGGAAGGTAGATTGACGGTAGAATCACCCATATGGTAAAATATGATACTGATTTTGAATAGATAAGGCAGGTGTCAGCATGATCCAGTTTGAGAATCCGCTTGGCACGGTAGATATCGACGCGAAGTACTTCTCTGAACTTCTCGGAAGCATTGTTCCGACTTGCTTCGGTGTCTCCGGAATGTCGGATTTGAATGTATTTCAGAGTGTTCGCTCCTTCCTTGACCGGAAACGTCAGTTCCCGGACCAGGGAGTCTCGGTTCGCAAAGAACCGGACGGGCTTGTAATAGAACTTCACATTGTGGTTACCTACGGCCTCAATATAGAAACCGTCGTGCGCAATATTGTCGAAAAAGTGCGCTACACAGTCGAAGACCTTACCGGACTTCCCGTTAAGAATGTCCAGGTCTTCGTCGACGAAATGAAATCTTGAGGGGTGCACAGAAGTGATAAACGTAAACGGAGCCACGTTCAGGGACGCGATTATTTCCGCGGCCCACAATGTCAGCAATAACCGCAAAACAGTCGATGCGTTAAACGTTTTCCCGGTACCCGATGGCGATACCGGAACCAATATGTCTATGACCATCAACTCCGCCCGCAAGGAGCTGGAGCGTCTGCCAGATGAGACTCCGGTCTCCAAGGTCGCGTCCAAAACAGCTTCTGCCATGCTGCGCGGAGCTCGTGGAAACTCAGGTGTTATTCTCTCTCTGATTTTTCGCGGTATCTCCAAAGGAATGAAAGGCCTCGACGAGATTAATTCCCGCAACATGATTCTTGCGCTGTCCTACGGTGTAGAATCTGCCTACAAGGCTGTCATGAAACCGACCGAGGGAACCATTCTCACGGTTGTCCGCATGGCGTGCAAAGAGGGCGCCAGATATGGTACCGAGCACAAGGAAGCACCGTTTGAGGATGTCTGGGAGCATGTCATTATTGGTGCCAAAGAGGCGCTGGCACAGACTCCGGAACTGCTTCCGGTTCTGAAAAAAGCCGGCGTTGTCGACTCCGGCGGACAGGGTCTGGTCTATGTCTTCGAGGGCATGCAGAGCGTGTTCAAGGACGGAAAGATTATTGAAGATCTGGACGCCGAAGAAGAGGAGACCCAGGCAGAGGAAAAACCGGAATCTGCTACGGAGGAAAAAGCAGCGGAGTACAAATACTGCACCGAGTATGTGGTTCTTAGAAATCCTGCTTCAACCAAGGACCCACTGAGCCTCAAGGCCTATCTGGAGTCCATTGGAGACCAGCTCTTCTGTGAAGTTGATGACAGTCTCATTAAAGTCCATGTTCATACCAATGAGCCGGGCCGCGCCCTGAATCAGGGAAAAAAACACGGCGAGCTTGTAAAGGTAAAGATTACCAACATGGAGCAGCCGGCCATTAACAGCGGAAAAGACCAGCGCATCGCCAAGATTGACCTGGACCAGTACCACAAGGATCCCGAGTGGCTGAGTGAAAAGGAAGAGGCCAAAGAGAACGCTCCGAAGAAATACGAGAAAGTGGAGCCCACGAAAGAAATTGGCTTTGTTGCGGTCTGCGCAGGCGACGGTCTGTCTCAGCTCTTCCAGGAAATTGGCGCGGACACCGTAGTCTCCGGTGGACAGACCATGAACCCGAGTACTGAGGACATTCTCAATGCGGTAGAGGGCACCCCGGCACATACCGTATTTGTTCTTCCCAACAACAAAAATATTATTATGGCAGCGGAGCAGGTAGACCCCATCTCCTCCCGCAAAGTCATTGTTATTCCGACCCGGACCATCCCACAGGGCGTATCTGCACTGCTTCATTTTAATCCGGACGAGTCGGTAAAGGAAAACCATCTGGCTATGGTAAAGGCACTGGACGGGGTTCAGACGGCACAGGTCACTTATGCATCCCGCGACAGTGAAATTAATGGCATTACCATTAAAAAGGGCCAGATGCTCGGCATGGAGAACGGCACTATTACTGTAGTCGAGGATGATCCCATCCAGACTGCGTACAAGGTTACCCGCCATCTGTGCTCCCGCAAGACGGAAATGGTTACCATCTTCTGGGGCGAAGGCGCAACAGAGGACGATGCCAGCAAACTGGAAAAGATGATCAAGGACCGTTTCAGTTCGGTAGATACCGCTGTGGTCTATGGCGGACAGCCGGTTTACTCCTTTATCATCTCTGTTGAATAAACCTTACACGACGAACTATCATGCTGCCTAGAATTGCTATTGATAATTTAAAGGGTGTCGGTGCCAAACGGGCTGAGCAGTTTCACGCGCTCGGCGTCGATGACATCGACGCCCTTTTGCATTACTATCCCAGAAATTACCAGGACTGGAGCTCCCCGGTGTCCATTTTTGGCTCGGAGCTCCAGGAAAAGCCGGTCTGCATTGAGGCAACGGTTGCCGACTATGTGACGCGGTTCCGTGGGAAAAGCGGTGTCATGGTGTTTGAGACGAAAGTCTTTGACGACACCGGCACCGTGAAAATCCTGATTTTTAACAACAAATACGCTGCAGCCAAGCTCATAAAAGGTGAAACGCTGCTGTTCTACGGCGCGGTCACCATGGGCATGAGCGGCCGGGAAATGCTGTCTCCGGAAATTGAGGAGCCGGGCGCCCATCAGCGTATCCGGCCCCTGTATTCCCGCACCAAAAATCTCTCGTCCAAGATGATTGAGACCACTGTGGAGCGGGCTCTGACAGAATACTGCGGCATGGAAGTCGACCCCATTCCGGACGATATCCTGCAGCGCTATAACCTCATGCCGCTGCAGAAGGCTCTGCACGAAATTCATTTTCCAACCAGCATGGAGGAGATGTACAAGGCACGCAACCGGTTCATTTTCGAGGAACTCTTCGAACTGGAACTCGGCCTCTTCCGCCTCCGGGACCGCAGCAAAGAGACTTCCGATGTCCGTATCCGCCAGGACTTCAGCGAAGACTTCTACAAGCGGCTCCCGTTCACACCGACCGGGGCACAGAAGCGAGCAGTGGAGGCCTGCGTTAAGGATATGCAGAGCGGTATGCTTATGAACCGTCTCATCCAGGGCGATGTAGGTTCCGGTAAAACCATGGTAGCGGCTGCACTCTGCTACGTCGTGGCACGCAATGGATATCAGTGCGCTCTTATGGCTCCCACGGAAATCTTGGCGGAACAGCACTTTCATACCATGAAACAGTTCTTTGAAGGGACCGGTCTGAAAGTGGCACTGCTGACAGGTTCCCTCAGTGAATCGCAGAAAAAAGAGGTCCAGGAGCAGGCTGCCCACAATGAAGTGGACCTGGTCATTGGAACCCATGCACTCATTTCCGAGAAGGTCCGGTTCTGGAACCTGGGGCTCGTTATTACCGACGAGCAGCACCGGTTTGGTGTCCGGCAGCGCGGACTGCTGGCGGAAAAAGGACAAGGTGCACATGTACTGGTTATGTCCGCCACGCCAATCCCGCGGACTCTGGCACTTGCCATCTACGGCGACCTGGATGTCTCTGTTATTGACGAGCTGCCGGCGGGGCGAAAACCGGTCAAGACGTATCGAATTGACAGCTCAAAGCGCCAGCGGTGCTTTAATTACATCAAGAAATTCCTCGACCAGGGAAAGCAGGGCTACATTGTCTGCCCGCTGGTGGAGGAGAGTGAGGAGTCGGCCGATCTGGTCTCGGCGACGGAGTATTACAACCGGATTTCGCAGAATGAATTTCGAAATTACCGTGTCGGCCTGCTGCACGGCCAGATGAAGACGGATGAGAAGACCGAAGTCATGCGGCAGTTCGCAGCAGGAGAGATTCAGCTTCTGGTGGCCACGGTGGTCATTGAAGTTGGCGTGGATGTACCCAATGCGGTCATCATGCTCATAGAGAATGCGGAGCGGTTCGGACTCTCCCAGCTGCACCAGCTGCGGGGCCGAATTGGCCGCGGCAAGGATGAGTCGACCTGTGTGCTCCTGTCTGACAACCGCAGTGAAATCACCCAGAAGCGGCTGAAAATTATGTGCAGTACGAACGACGGGTTTGAGATTGCTCAGGAGGACCTGGCACTGCGGGGCCCCGGAGACTTCTTCGGACAGCGCCAGCACGGCCTGCCCGAGCTTCACATTGCCGACATGACCGAGGACATGGAAGTCCTGAACCAGGCCGAGGAGGCCGCCAGAGCGCTTCTGAATGAGGACCCGGACCTGTCTCAGCCGGAACATCGCAATCTTGCCAAAGAGACCAACCGAATGTTTGCACACGGCAGGGAGTAGACGGCAGAATCCAGTGCGCTTTACAAGACAGAAAAAGACCGTACCACAGTTTGTGGCACGGTCTTTTTTGCGTGCGGGACCAGGTCCCGACCGACTTGGTCTTTTATTTCCTCAATTTGTCCGCCAGCGCTTCATCCGGCTCCACATACATAGTGTTGTACGTGTGGTAGATGACCTTGCCGGGCTTGGCACCGACCGGCTTCTTCAAATTCTTGGCCAGGGTGTAGTTGACCGGCGCTTTCTGGCTTCCTTTGGCCTTGCTGTTGACCGCAGCAATGACCGCTGCCTCTTCCAGTGCAGTGTCGCTGATTTCTCCGCCCTTGTTTCGAACAATAACATGAGACCCCGGGAAATCCTTGGTGTGCAGCCACATGTCGAGCTTATTGGCGGTTTTCAAAGACAGCTTGTCGTTCTGTACATTATTGCGCCCCACCAGAATTTCATATCCGTCGGATGACTCGTACTGAATAGGCGGCAGGGGCTTCGGATGCCGTACGGTCTTTTTCCGTCCGTTTCGGCTGACTTTAGTCGGCTGCTCTTTCAAATACCCGCTGTCCACCAGCTCCAGACGAATCTGGGCAATGTCACTCTCCGACTCCACACGACCCAGCGCATCCTGGACAGTCTCCAGGTAAGCAAGCTCGTCCGTATCTTTGGCAATCTGCTCCTGAAGCTTCTTTTCCGCCGTATACGTCTTGCGGTACTCTTTATAGTACTTCTGCGCGTTCTGTGCCGGGCTCAGAGCCGGGTCCGCCGGGACATGGACAATCTTATTGCCTTCGTAGTAATTCTCCACGTCGTACGTTGTAGAGCCTTTCTGAAGCTGATACAAATTGGCGTTAATAAGTTCCGCATACACTCTCAGCTTTTCCCGGTCCACGGAGCGCTCCAGTTCCTGCTGCTGGTTTCCCATCTTCCGCGCGATTCGCTCCTGAGTATTCGTCAGAAACTTGCGAAGTGCAGCAGTCTTACTGGCGATTCGTTCCATGGAGTCGCGTTTCGCATAGAACGCATCTAACAGCTCAGACGGGCTGTCAAATGAAGTCTTCTCAAATGAATCTCCATACTGAGTAATGTCCATGAAAGAGAAGTCAAACGGTTTGCCGTTTTCCCGGATCAGGGCCGTGGGGTGGTACTCACCTTTGGAGAGCATAGCGCGTAAATTGAGCAGAGGATATTCCAGCTCGGTGAAATCGTCTTCTGTCATTTCTGACATGTGCTTGTCCTCACCGACGGCGCGGAAGGCGAGTTCACGTGCCACAATGGGGGAGACACCCATAATGGAAGACAGAATGGCAGAGGAGAGGGACTTGGTCTGAAAACTCCGAATGCGCTCTACCAGTTCCTCAATGGTGGAGTCCAGCAGGTCCAGTTTATCCTGCTGTGGAGGCAGGACATAGGGCTGGCCCGGGAGAACCAGCCGCTTGGAAGACTTGGACGGATCAATCCGCTTCAGGGAGTCAATGATTTTACCGTCCGGCCCCACAAGAATAACGTTGCTGTACTGAGCCATAATTTCGGTGACCAGAGTGAGATGCTCCCGGTCACCCAGTTCATTGGTCGCCTCAAAGTCCAGGTACAGAATCCGGTCCAGGCCTTCCTGGCGGATGCCCTTCAGCGTGGCCCCGCCGAGACGTTTTCGGAACAGCATGCAGAGCATGGGTGGAACCGGAGGATTTTCAAAGGACGCTTTGGTCAGACTGACTCTGGGGCTGTTGGCACGCGCTGAACACAGGAGCTTAAAGCCGCCGTGCTCGCGGGTGCGAAGGCCAATGACCAGTTCGTCGTCAGTGGGAAGATAGATTTTATCCACACGGGCACCGATGAGGATGTCCGAGAATTCATGCTGCAGACAGTGGAGATACAAGCCATCTAAAGCCATGGCAAAGACTCCTTTCGTGAAAAGTTACGGTGCTCAGCCAATATAGGTGGCTGGAGCAGATTCTAAGTAAGTATATTCCAGGTCCGGAAATTCTTCCTTGATGAGATCCCGCAGGACCGGAATAGAAATGGTTTCCGTTTCATAGTGACCACCTGCCATGAGGACAATGCCGTCATCAATGGCGTCCAGATAGTCATTATGCTTTGCGTCTCCAGTGACAAAACAGTCTACGCCGCCAAGAGCCGCAAGGTCAGGAAGAAAGGAGGCACCGGCCCCGCCGCAGACCGCAACGGTCTGAATCATCTTGTCCGGTTCAGTGCATCGGACAATGGTGTCCAGCGCGGTAGAGACCACGCCGGCAAAGTCGTGTGCCGCCGCAGGTTGGGGAAGCTTACCCAGACGAAGCATGCAGATGCCATTCTCTCCGGGAACAATAGGCTTTACCTCCTGCAGACCAATGACCGCGGCCAGAACGTCACTGACTCCGCCTTCGGCAACATCCCAGCAGGTGTGGGCGGAGATGATACTGATGTGGTGCTCCACAGCGTAGTACACCGGAGTTCCCGCGTAGACGTTCTTCAGTGGATGAAAGATGACCGGGTGATGGCTGACGAGCAGGTCAGCGCCAAACGCCTCAGCCTGGCGAAGGGTATCCATGGTGACATCGAGCGCCAGGGCTATTTTATGGACCTCCTGGTCCGGGTTACCAACCAAAAAGCCGCTGTTGTCCCAGGATTCCTGGGTGTCAAATGGTGCAATGGAGTCTAAGAATTTATAAATATCGTTAACGGTAGCCATCAGTCAATACACTCCTTTACCTGGCGTAACACTTCTTCGAGTTCGGAGACATTGTCCGGCCGCCCCTGGATCTGGTCCTGCAGATAGTGTGACAGCGAGACGAAAAAACGGTTTCGCAGAGATTCGTCGGGGATGTCCCGCATCTGGCCGATGTAGCAGTCGGATAATGTAAAAGATTTTACATCGCCCGTGAAGGTGACTTCCAGTGCCGTGTAGGGGCGATGATGGTCCAGCGTGGCAGCCTCCCGTACAATGTCGTAGCCGTTGTTCCAGAGGTAGCGGCGTACCTCTTCCATATGAGACTGCGGCTGCAGAACAAAATGGCTGCGGACGTCTTTGAGCCACGGGGCCGCGGAGAACAGTTCCACAGTGAGGATACCTCCCATGCCGGCGACGACGAAGTCATGCACGTCAGCAAACACCAGGCCGGAAAAGCCGTCACAGAGTACAAGTTTGGTCTTGTCAGATACGCCGCACTGTTCAATAGTGGAGCGGGCATTATTCAGCGGCCCCTGGCGCACGTCGGTGCAGTAGGCAAAGGGGATGAGACCCCGCTGCAGCAGGGAAACTGGAAGCCGCGCATGGTCGGTTCCAATGTCGGCCAGGGTCTGACCCGGCCGGATAAGCCCGGCAATCATCTCCTGGCGTGGGGTGAGGTGGATCATGAGTTCTCCTTAAAAAGAAAAGATGCCTTCATGTGAAGGCATCCCGTAACATCAGTTTTTGAGACTTTGGATGGGAGCCGGAATTCGTCCGCCCCGGTCAATAAATTTCGCAGGCGATTTGGTGTTGACATCCATAATGGGTGCTGTGCCGAACAGCCCGCCGTAGTCGAGTTCCTCGCCGGGCTTCTTACCGACAGCGGGAATGACACGGACAGCCGTAGTCTTGGTGTTGATGAGACCAATAGCGGCTTCGTCTGCAATAATGCCGGAAATGACTTCCGGAGTGGTGTCGCCGGGGATGGCGATCATGTCGAGACCGACGGAGCAGACCGCGGTCATGGCCTCGAGCTTCTCAATTTTGAGACAGCCGGAGCGCGCGGCATCGATCATTCCGGCATCCTCGGATACCGGAATAAACGCACCGGACAAACCGCCGACCTGGGACGATGCCATGATGCCACCTTTTTTCACAGCATCATTGAGCAGGGCGAGACACGCGGTTGTTCCCGCGCAGCCGCACTGCTCGAGCCCCATCTCTTCCAGAACATGGGCGACGGAGTCACCGACAGCCGGGGTAGGAGCCAGGGAGAGGTCAACAATCCCGAAAGGCACATCCAGACGTCTGGAGGCCTCATTGGCAACCAGCTGGCCAACCCGGGTTATCTTAAAAGCGGTTTTCTTGACGGTCTCGGCCACTTCGGTAATGCTGGCGTCCGGAATTTTGTGGAGCGCAGAACGAACTACGCCCGGTCCGGAGACACCGACGTTAATGACGGTGTCCGCTTCACCGACACCGTGGAATGCACCGGCCATAAATGGGTTATCCTCCACTGCGTTACAGAAAATAACCAGTTTGGAGGCACCGACACAATCCCGGTCCGCTGTGCGGGTGGCCGCGTCAAGGACAATCTGACCCATCAGTTTGACGGCATCCATATTGATGCCGGCCTTGGTGGACCCAATATTGACACTGGAGCAGACGTGTTCAGTGACGTCTAATGCTTCAGGAATACTGCGAATCAGTTCTTCATCGCCTGCGGCAAAGCCTTTCTGAACGAGAGCGGAGTAGCCGCCGAGGTAGTTGACGCCGACTTCATTGACGGCGCGCTCCAGAGCTTTGGCATATTTGACGGGGTCTCCGCCGCTGACGGCTTCGAGCATGGCGATGGGGGTGACGGAAATCCGCTTGTTGACAATCGGAATGCCGTACTCTTTTTCAATGTCTTCACCTGTTTTTACGAGGTTAGCCGCCTTGCGTACGATTTTTTCATAAACCTTCTCACAGGAGCGGTCAATATCAGAGTCCGCGCAGTCCAGCAGGGAAATACCCATGGTAATGGTGCGGACATCGAGGTTTTCCTCGTCGATCATATTGATGGTCTC
Organism: uncultured Eubacteriales bacterium; assembly: GCA_964425185.1. Classification (GTDB taxonomy): domain Bacteria; phylum Bacillota; class Clostridia; order Oscillospirales; family Acutalibacteraceae; genus RUG420. The sequence goes on along the minus strand of CAYRKX010000035.1, from coordinate 363 downwards.
GAGGATATCGTTCGGATTAAAGGAAAGCATATACGAAACTCCTCAGAGACTTAAATGTTGTGCATGGAATTGAAAATATCCTCGTGCATAACGTGGATGACGAGATTGTTTTCTTTACCGTCTTTGGTGGCGGCATCGACAAACTCGCCGAAGGGAACGGTACATTTGTCGATGTTGCAGATCATAATCATAACGAACATGTCTTTAAGAATGGTCTGGGAAACGCCCTCAATGTTGACGTTGTAGTCGGCGCAGAGCTTGGATACTTCTGCGAAGATACCGACCTTGTCTTTTCCCACGACGGTAAGTACAGCCTGCATGGTTCAGTCCTCCGTTAGTTTAAAGTCAAAATATTTTAACACA
>CAYRKX010000034.1:0-24385 GCA_964425185.1 uncultured Eubacteriales bacterium | reverse complement strand
ACGGCTGCTGAAAGCAGAAGATGGCGTAAAAAGAGAGAGTCGGGCCCCAGGCCCGACTCTTTTTACTTTATAGACTTTTATTTCTGGAAAAACCGAATAACTTTTTCCTTATACTTGTTTTTTACTCCGCTATATGGATGCTCCCGCAGGGAAAGATCGAAGTTGGTCTTTCCATAGAGAACTGTCTGTGGATGAGTAAACTCGCGGAATCCCCACTTGCCGTGGTAAGCTCCCATGCCAGAGTGGCCGGTTCCATTGAATGGTACGCCCTTAACCATCAGATGCATACAGACTTCGTTGACGCATCCACCGCCGAACTGTTGGGTGGACATAACATGGTTAGCCCATTTTTTATCTGAAGTGAAAAGATATAGGGCGAGGCCATGCTCTCGTTCTGCAATAACCTTCATTAAATTATCCACTTCGTTATCTTTGAAAGTGACAATAGGAAGAATAGGGCAGAACAGTTCGTGGTTTACAATCGGCTCGTCAATTCCTACAGGATAAATGATTGTGGTGTCATATTTGAATGAATCTGGATCGCCCTGGCCGCCGAAAACAATGCGATCCCTGTACTTGTCCGCTTCGGCTGCGCATTTGTCGTATGCTCTACGATTGATGAGGTGCACATACTCCGGATTCGCACTCGGATGTTCGCCAACCTGCTTCGTGATTTCTTTTTTCAGGCAATCCACGAATTTATCCGCCACTTCTTCCGCAACAGCAACCTGGTTGATATCGATACAGATCTGACCACTGTTACATACTTTGAAGAAAGCAATCTTTCGCGCGGCATTCTCAATATCAGCATCTTTCCGGACCACACACCAGTTGCCGGTCTCGCCGCCGAGCTCAAGAGCGACCGGGGTCAAATTCCTGGAAGCCATATCCATGACGTGACGGCCGACTTTGGGAGAACCGGTGTAGAAAATCTTGTCAAAGTTTTCGTTCAGACACATATCGGCAACGTCATGACCGCCGTCCAAAACCGTGATGTACTCTGGCGGGAAGGCATCCTGAATGACAGACTGCAGCACGCGGGTGCTGCTGACGGACTTGGAACTGGCTTTGATGACCGCAGTATTGCCTCCTGCTATGGCTGCTGTCAGCACGCCGATGGAGAGAAGAAACGGAAAGTTGAATGGACTGATAATCAGCGAGGTGCCGTAGGGCATCTTATAGACTTTAGTGAGGACACTGGGAAAACTGATCAGACCGCTTAAATGAAGTTCTGGTCTTGCCCATTTGTGAAGGCCTTTAATAGTCTCGTTAATTTCCAGAATGGTGCTGCCGACATCACAAAAATAAGCTTCTGTTGGATGACGGCCAAGATCTTCACCAAGCGCCTTGATAATCTCTTTCTCATGGGACTTGATGGACTTCTTCAGATTCTTGAGCTGCTTGATGCGCCAATCTACGTCCAGCGTGGTTCCAGTCTGGAAAAATTCCTTCTGTTTATTGACGATCTGATGGACTTCTTCCTGAGTCCAGATATGTTCAGCCATAGTGTAGTGCTCCTTCCTGTTTTTGACGTTATCTACTATGGTAAGTTCAAAATCCAAGGAGAATCAATAAACTTTTTACACAGTGTGCTAAAAGTCTGAAACTTAACAGCTATGCGAAAAAATGGATCTTTTTTTATAAAAAAGCTGACATCTTTTCTACAGAATACCGGCGGACGGAACTGCATAAAAATCTTTTTGGAAAAACAAGAACATTAAGTGCCATAGGGGGCAACTTTGTTATATATTAGACATAGAGGAATAAACCCTTTGGACTAAGGAGAAAATCTATGAAAACGTTATCTTATCATTACGATCTTCCGCGTCTCGGACTGACGATTGCCGCGGGAAAAATTGACCGGCGCGCTTACAACGCAAAGTTCTCGATGGTCTATTTCAACGAGTTTCCTACACCGGAACTGCCGCGCGAGGATTTTGTGCGGGTCAAGAACATTCAGACCGGCATCTGCGGATCAGACATGTCGCTGTATACCGCCCATCAATCGCCGAAAATGAGCCTGGCCATGCTGCCGTCGTACCAGACCGACACATATATGGGGCACGAGACCGTTGGCATTGTGCAGGAGGTCGGATCGGAGGTAAAAGATCTTGCTGTTGGCGATAGAGTAGTTATTCAGAAATATCTTCCCTGCTGCGCAACGAAAGGAATCCCGGAGGACGAGTGGTGTGACAACTGCAAGAATGACGATTACGTCATCTGCACCCGTATGGGTGAGGCGCCGCAGAAGGATCATGTTATTGGTGCCGGAATGGGCGATGAGTATCTTGCGCCTGCGTCCTGTGTCATGAAAATTCCAGACTCTATTTCTAACGACTATGCCATGATGATTGAACCGTGTGCCGTGTCCATTCATGCAGTGTCGAAGAAAATTCCGAAACCTGGCGATAAAGTTGTAGTATTGGGCGGCGGAATGATCGGTTTGAATGTTGTTCAGTTTATTAAAATGTTCCAGCCGGACTGCACGGTCTATCTGCTGGAGAAGAGTCCAATGAAGCAGGAAATTGCGCTTCGTGTCGGTGCGGATGAGATTATCAAGGGAAACCCGTATCAATTCCTTGCGCCGCGGACCGGCGGAACCTTATATACGGATAAGTTTAATAAGAAAAATCAGTGGCTGATGAACGGTGCTGACATTGTCTTTGATACTATTGGCGCACAGTGGGCATTCAACATGGGCCTTCGACTGCTGAAAGCACGCGGGACTTATGTGAAAGTTGGCATCCAGATGGTTCCGACAACTATAGATGAGACTCCTATTTGGAACCAGGAACTGAATATTATTGGTGTTGACTCCTACGGTCTGGATGAGTATGAGGGACAGAAGTACCAGTCTTTTAAGCTTATTCGCAAACTGATGGAGGAGAATAAAGTAGACCTTGAGGGTTACATTACGCACCGCTTCCCGCTGAGCGAGTACAAACAGGGCTTCTCACAGGTGCTCTTTAATGGCAATGATACGATTAAAGTGGCGCTGGAGTGCGACAAGTAAGACGGATTTAAGGTTTTATTTACTTTTCCCGGGTATACTTTATAATTAAATTAAGTAAAATGAATTTACAGGAGTACAACTGTGAAGATGAAAAAGTATACCCGAAAATCTTTGGCCGTAGTATTAGCACTGGTCCTTACCATGCTGTTTACGGGCATCTCGGCGGTGGCGGCGAACTCTGCCTATGAAAATACCCTCATTTCCGAGGGATTCCCCGAGAGCTATGCAAAACGTCTTGCGACCGTTCACGCAAAACATCCCAACTGGACATTCACTCCACTAATTACCGGTCTGGACTGGGATGCATCCCTGGCGACTGAGGCCAGCGGACACCGCAACTGTGTCTTTATTCAGCCAAATGGCGCTTCCGCCACTCGACTCTACAGAGATCAGTCTACGGGAACCTACACCCCAAAGAACGGTTTTGACTACTCTTATGCGGTGCGGGATGGTTCCACCAGTCAATCGCGCGGATGGATTGATGCCTCGAAAATGGCAGTTTCCTATTATATGAATCCGCTGACATTTATTGGCAACGACGTCACAATCCTACAGTTTGAGTCGCTGAACTGGAATTTCGCAGATACCACGTCTGGAAACCAGGATGCCTACAACGCAACCGTGGCCATTCTGGACAGCTCATTTATGTCTCCGAAGAGCAACGGATGGAACGCGGACTACATTGACAGTAACGGCAACATTAAATATGTAGATACCAACGGGGCCACACAGACTACCACTGTTACGTTCCCGCAGGCCATCTGTGGCGCGGCAAAAACCTACAATCTGGACCCGTGCTATCTCGCCGCGAAGATCATCGGCGAGGTCGGAAACCGCGGAAGCGGCAGTACCACCGGTCAGTATCCTGGATATGTTGGATACTACAACTACCTGAACATCGGTGCTACCGACAGTTCCTCCGGTGAGGCTATTGCCAACGGTCTGTCTTATGCAAAGTCACAGGGCTGGACCAACCCGGTTGCTTCCATCTATGGCGGAGCGGAAAAAATCTCCAGAGACTATGTCTCCAACGGACAGAACACGGCTTATCTGCAGAAGTTCAATGTCTCCGGTAACCGCAACTTTTCTCATCAGTATATGACAGCAGTCAACGGTGTAGTTACTACGACTTACATGTCTTATGAAGGTTACCAGCGTGCCGGCATTCTTGATACAAATCGCCGTTTCATTATCCCGGTTTACAAAAACATGCCAAGCGGCGACGGCTCATCGGTTCGCCTGTCCGGCTACTCTAATAATGCTGGGACAATTAACACGAATGCCAATCTCAAACCGAGCCCGAGCTACGCCGGAAGTCCTTCGGCAGCACTCAGCTCCGGAACAACGGTAACGGTCCTCGGTGGATACCGCGACAGCCACGTCACCTATGACCCGAACTACCGTGTAAACGCAACTTATTATCGTATGTTTGCTCCGCTGTGGTACCGTGTTCGTACTTCGAACGGCACTACCGGATATGTTCAGGAGGATTATCTGAATGTCTCCAACCGGGCATCGCTCAATGGCAACCAGAGCCTGCAGCTCCGCTACAGCGTCAGCGGTTCGGAGCGTCCGTCATTTATGTCACTCGACACCCGAATTGCTACTGTAGATACCAACGGACTGGTTACTGCCCGCGGGGTTGGTACAACCAAAATTGTGGTTTATCTCACCAATGGATCTTTCGACGTGCTCTACCTGACCGTCGGCGGCAGCGGCTTCCAGCCTGCACCGAAGACTCCGTATCCGGTCAGCGACAATTCGTCTCGACAGACGAATCCTCAGCCGCAGACCCCGGATCAGAATACAGGCAATCGGCAGAATCAGGACACTGGCCGGGTTTCCGGCGTCAACGGACTCTTCCGGGCGATTCGCTCGTTGTTTGGCCGTTAACTAAACTGTTTACACAGGGATCTTCTCCGGAAGGTCCCTGTTATTTTGAGTTGTGAAGTGCTCTGCTTTGGGGTAAAATAAAACAACTAAGTTTTTCCAAGATATAAAGGAGAGATCTCATGAAAAACAAAAGACGTATTTTCCTCAGCGCCATTTTAGCGCTGGTTATGACATTCTCGGTATTCCCGGTCTCCGCATCTGCGGCAGGGCTTGGAATCTTTGACAGACTGTTCGGCGGCAGCAATCAGCAGTCTCAGTCTCAGTCTCAGCCGACCTACAGCTTCCGTCAGCGCAGTGACGGGAAGTATACTCTGCTGAAAAATGGCAGCCCGGTTAACACGACAGGCTTTGTCCGTGCAGCTGTAAATGGCAAGTCCGGCGCTTATTATGCTGAGAACGGTGTCGTTAATGCCCATTTCACCGGCGTTAAGTACGGTACTTTAAATGGTAAGACCACTTACTGGTTCTTAAACGATGGCATTGTTCCGGAGAATTACTCCGGCGTTATGTCCACCAGCAAATATAAGTGGACTGTCAGCAATGGAGAGCTCAAGGCTATCCTTATTAATGTCCCCAAAGTCAACCAGGTCCCGGATTATCCGACCGGCTGTGAGGCCGCTTCCGCTACCAGTCTTCTGAACTTCTATGGAACCAACACTTCTATGAAAGAAATGATCAAGGCCATTCCGCGTGAAGACATTGTCAAGGAGAACGGCAAGGATTATGGCCCGAGCATTTATGAAAAGTTCGTTGGAGATCCGACTTCTACCTACACCATGGGCAAACCTGGCTACGGTGCATTTGCTCCGGTAGTTACTAAGGCTATGAACTCTGTTCTTACCGCGCATGGCTCTTCCTACAAGGCTTATGACATCAGCGGCTCTACTCCGTCTCAGCTCTACGACAGAATCCGCAAAGGTCAGCCGGTCATTGTCTGGGCTACTTATAATATGAAGACCCCGACCAAGAAGAACTCCTGGTATGTTAAGGATCCGACCAAGCCGGGTGGAGAGTACTACTTCGAGTATCCGCGTGGAACCCATGTTATGGTCCTCTGCGGTGTTGATGACGAGAACAACACAATCACCGTCGAAGATCCTTACGGCGCGACCAATAAGACCTTTGACCGCTCACTGTTTGAGTCGAAATATAAACTGTTGAATCAGATGGCAATTGAAGTCAAATAAGAAACCTACGGGGTCAGGGATTTTTTCCTTGACCCCTATTTACTTGTGTGGTAAACTTCTTAATACCTCTTAATGGAGGGTTCTTTTTTTGTGCGCATTTTTAAGCGCACACCCCCTTCAGAGAGGGAGGCAAAGAAAATTGGAGGTGCCGAAATGACAGTTAAAGTTACACTTGCGTGCACAGAGTGCGGACAGCGCAACTACAACACGTTCAAGAACAAAAAGAACAATCCTGAGCGGTTGGAGATGAACAAGTACTGCAGATTCTGCAAGAAACACACTCTCCACAAAGAGACTAAATAAGGGAAGGCAGTATTTCAATGGCTAAGAAAAAGACCAAGGCTAAGAAAACTAAGAATCCTGGTTCTACCATTCCTGAGAGCGTTACCGTTGCTCCAGAAGTAAATACCGCCGAATTAGACCCGAAGCGTACAGCCAAAATTAAAGAGGCTGCGGCAAAGGCAGCTGCGGAAGCTGCAGCAGAGGACAAAGAAAAAGCTGTTGAGGAAGAGTCCGAAGCTGAAAAGATTGCTCCCAAAAAAGCTCAGAAAAAAGCGGCAAACAAGAAGACCAAAGCAAACAAGAACAACAGCAAGAAGGCTGCTGCTTCCAAGAATGCTTCCAAGTCTGGAAAGAACGCTAAAAACGGCAAGAAAGACACCAAAAAGAAACCAAACCGTTTTGTACAGTGGTGGAAAGAGCTTGGCTCTGAAATGAAGAAAATCCACTGGACCAACGGCAAAGATACCGTCAAGAACACTCTTATTGTTCTCCTGGTTATCCTTGTTATTGGTATCGGCGTATGGATTGTAGACTGGCTTCTTGTTAAGGCTAGAACTGGAATTTACAATGCTGCAACACCGGATGATGCCAAGAATGCCATCATCATGCTCAAAGCAGCAATAAGCTATGCAGGGCTAACGGTTTAACTAGATTTTTACTGGATTAACGGAGGAATGTTCAATGGCAGGAACTACCAAATGGTATGTAGTTCATACCTATTCAGGCTATGAGAACAAGGTTATGGACGATATTATTAAGGTTGTCAACAACCGCAACATGCAGGATGAAATCCTGGACGTCCGTGTTCCGACCGAAACCGTTACCGAAGTCAAAGAGGACGGAACTCAAAAAGAGGTTGTCCGGAAACTCTTTCCCGGTTATGTTCTGGTGAAACTCAAAGTTGAAGAAGACGGCGAGGAGTACACCATGAGTGACGACACCTGGTACATTATCCGTAATACCCGCGGTGTTACCGGATTTGTCGGCCCGGAGAGCAAACCGGTTCCGCTGTCAGACGCAGAGGTAGAAAAACTCGGCGTAGACCAGAAGACAGTGGAAATCAATTTCAATGTCGGAGACTTTGTAAAAATTACGGATGGTCCCCTCAAGGACTTCTCCGGCACAGTGGAGAGCATCAATACCGACGACGGAATCGCCAACGTCAAAGTTTCTATGTTTGGCCGTGAAACATCCGTCGAGGTTCCGCTCGTTCAGATTGAATCGGATCTGAACTAAGTCCACTGGTATCAACTAAGGTAGTTAGGCGCAAGCCACGCTTTTCTATTGGGGTTCCTCGGAACTCCGGTGGGAGGAACGGAAATACCGTTCCGCCATTTACCACAATTTTTTGGAGGTGCAAATATGGCTCAGAAAGTTATCGGTTACATCAAGCTCCAGATTCCGGCAGGTAAGGCAACTCCTGCTCCGCCTGTAGGCCCGGCTCTCGGTCAGCATGGTGTTAACATTATGTCTTTCACTAAAGAATTTAACGAGCGTACTAAGAACGACATGGGTATGATTATCCCGGTTGTCATCACTGTATACGCTGACCACAGCTTCACATTCATCACCAAGACTCCCCCTGCGGCAGTTCTTATTAAGAAGGCTATTGGTATTGACAAGGCCTCCGGTGAGCCGAACAAGAACAAAGTCGGCAAGATCACCAGAGAACAGTGCAAGCAGATTGCAGAGACCAAGATGCGTGACCTCAACGCGGCAAACATTGACACCGCAACCAGCATGATTGCCGGTACCGCACGCAGCATGGGCATTGAAGTCGTAGACTGAGCGGGGAGGCAAGTAATACATGAAACACGGTAAGAAATATGTCGACAGCGTAAAGACTATCGACAAATCTAAGAACTATGACGTAGACGAAGCTCTTCAGCTTGTCTGCGATACAGCAAAAGCAAATTTTGATGAGACCATTGAGGCTCACATCCGTCTTGGCGTTGACTCCCGTCATGCAGACCAGCAGGTCCGCGGTGCGGTTGTTCTCCCGAACGGCACCGGTAAGAAAGTCCGCGTTGCTGTTTTCGCCAAAGGCGACCAGGCAAAGGCTGCTGAAGAGGCTGGCGCTGACATCGTCGGTGCAGAGGATCTCGCAGAGCGCATCCAGAAGGAAAACTTCCTGGACTTCGACGTTGCTGTTGCTTCTCCGAACATGATGGGCGTTGTTGGACGTCTCGGCCGTATCCTTGGCCCTCGCGGTTTGATGCCGTCTCCGAAGGCCGGTACGGTAACTCCTGACGTTGCTAAAGCTGTTCAGGAAGCTAAGGCTGGTAAGATTGAATATCGTCTCGACAAGTCCAACATCATTCATTGCCCAATCGGCAAGGCCTCTTTCGGCAAGGATAAGCTCGAAGAGAACCTTGACACCCTTATGGAAGCAATCATGAAAGCGAAACCGGCTGCTGCCAAAGGTCAGTATGTCAAGTCCGCTACCATCGCCTCCACCATGGGCCCTGGCGTCAAATTCAACGCCAACAAATACGCAGACATCCACTAAATTTCCCGCTTGACAGGAAACTTAGCGCTGTGCTAATATATCTCATGCTGTTACCTAAGACAGCAGGTGTCCTGAAAAGGACGTAACAGGTTTTTCCTTACCTGCCGAGGGAGCGTTTGAAATTAACTATAACCTGACTATGGTTTTTCATGCCCTTCCTGCGGAAACAGGAAGGGCATTATTCTTTTGGGAGGTGAAATCTTTTGCCAAGCGAAAAGGTACTTGAACAGAAAAAGAAAGCAGTCGCTGAAATCGTTGACAAGCTCAACAACTCCGTTTCCGGCGTACTCGTTGAGTACAGCGGTGTAAGCGTTGCTGATGATACTGCACTTCGTAAAGAACTCCGTGAAGCTGGTGTTGACTACAGCGTAGTAAAGAACACCCTTCTGAGCCGTGCTGCTGAGCAGGCTGGTCTTGACGACCTTAAGGACGTTCTCTCCGGTACTACTGCCCTTGCCACATCCAAAGAGGATCACGCGGCTCCGGCAAGAATTACCAAGAAGTTTGCTAAAGACCACGAGGGCTACAAGATTAAGAGTGGTTATCTGGACGGCAAGGTCGTAGATCTTGACACCATCAACCAGCTCGCAGATCTTCCGACCTACGATGTTCTTATGTCTACTGTCTGCGCTGCACTCGATGCACCAATTTCTGCATTCGCACGTGTCATCCAGGCTGTTGTTGACAAGAAGAATGAAGAGGGCGACGGTGAAGCTGAGGCTCCTGCAGCTGAAGCTGAGGCACCGGCTGCTGACGCAGCACCTGCAGAATAAGTTCTGCACTACTTAAATTAATTTGATTACTACATTATTTTGGAGGTAAATACCATGGCTTCTGAGAAAGTTACTGCTCTTCTTGATGAAATCAAAGAGCTTTCCGTTCTTGAGCTTTCTGAGCTCGTACACGCTGTAGAAGATGAATTTGGCGTATCCGCCGCTGCTGCTGTAGCTGTTGCTGCACCTGCTGGTGGAGACGGTGCCGCTGCTGAAGAGAAGACCGACTTTGATGTCGTTCTTACTGATGTTGGCCCGAACAAGATCAAGGTTATCAAGGTTGTTCGTGAGCTCACTCAGCTCGGTCTTGCTGATGCTAAGGCTCTCGTTGACGCTGCTCCTAAGGCTATTAAGGAAGGCGTTCCGAAGGCTGACGCTGAAGAGGCTAAGGCTAAATTCGAAGAGGTTGGCGCTACTGTCGAGCTCAAGTAAGAGCCTTTTACAAGGATTTTTAAGACATCCGGATGTTTTCCGGGTGTCTTTTCTTGTTTTTGTGCTATGATAGGAAGAGTTAATGGAAAAAAAGATAGCTTAAGGGGAGACATGATATGCCAAGCAGAGTTTATACTTATGACCGCGAGGGACGTCGAAACCCGCCTCCGCGTAAAGGACCAAGCAATCATACCCGTCGTATTCTGACGGTAGTTATAGCCATTCTTGTCCTTGTACTCATTATTATTCTAATTGCTCATGGATGCAGCAAGCATAATGAGAAGAAGCAGCAGGAAGAGTGGATTAATCACACCAGTACTACACAGAGAGCAGAACCTTCATCGCCCTCGACGAAGCAGATTTCGCAGAACATGTTCCCAAATCTGAGAACAGACTATGACCTGCCATACTGCATTACCGTCAACACGGCGCAGGAAGTCGTCACCGTTTACGAGCGATCCACTCCTGGTGGACCATACAACAAGGCCGTCAAAGCGTTTGTCTGCTCTACTGGCTTGAATGGCGCAACATCTCCTGGCGCGCACTATACGGTCGGACCAATTAACGAGAAGTGGCACAGTCTGGTCGGCGGCGTTTATGGACAGTACTGCACTCGCATTTATGATGGCATTCTGTTCCATTCTGTACCATATACCGCACAGGATAAGGGCAGCTTACAGCCCGGTGAGTACAATAAACTCGGACAGCCGGCATCTCATGGCTGCATTCGTCTGAAAGTTTCCGATGTTAAGTGGATTTTCGAGAACTGCCCGGCAGGCACTTATGTTGTCATTTCCAACAACGCTAGCGATCCTGAGCCATTAGGAAAACCGAAAGCCCAGAAAGTTCCAGGCAGCACTACAGATTCCCGCTACGGCTGGGATCCGTCAGATCCGGACCCGTCCAACCCGTGGCGCAGATAATTTACAATTCTGTAGCTTTCCCGTATAATATTTCGCGTATAATAGACGGGAAATTTAAATCTACCCCACGGAAGGAAACAATATGAACAACACGAGTACCGCAAAACGAATCACTTCTATTTTTCTGGCAGCTCTGATTCTGGTTGGCGTGGTTACATTCCTGGCAACCTGCGTTCAGAGAGGCAGCGTAACGAGAAGAAATATGGGAATTAAGCACGTCACCCAGAAGGCGACGAAACCGCAGACGGTTCCCCATACCACACCTTCTCAGGGCGGTAAAGTGTCCAAAGATAACTATTTCCCGACACTCAAGGCTGACTATGCCAAGAACCATAAGTACGCTATTGCCGTAAATACCGCACAGAACATTGTGACGGTTTACACGAGAAACCCGCAGACTGGTAAGTATACCGTTCCGTACAAAGCGTTCATCTGCTCTACTGGTAAGAAGGGCGGTACACGCTCGGGTACCTGGTACACCAGTGAGAAATGCGGACATTGGCATGCACTGGTCGGAAATGTTCAGGGCCAGTGGGCTACCCGAATTCATGACAGCATTCTGTTCCACTCGGTTCCCTACTACAAGGCGGATCCTTCAACTTTAGAGACCGAAGAGTATAACAAGCTCGGAACGATTGCTTCTGCCGGCTGTGTTCGAATGACAGTTGCGGACGTTAAGTGGATTTACGACAACTGCCCGCTCGGCACTGTGGTTACCATTTATAACGATCCTACAGTTAAGGAGCCTCTCCCGAAACCGACTGCATTCAAGATTCCGCTCGACAGCCCGAACAAAGGCTGGGATCCTACAGATCCTGACGCGCGAAACCCGTGGAATAAATAAAATAGGATACGTTTAAGGGCAGCACCGCGTTGGCGGTGCTGCTTTTTTTCTCCTTGACAGTGTCCATTTTGCAGCCAGACTCTTGTGCGAATCTTGATCAGATGCGAAAATAGAAAAGAGGGAAATGAACTTTGGAGACCGAATGTTGGTCCATATAACAGAAAAGGGGAGAAATCTTATGAAATGCAGACAATGCGGCGCTGAAGTGCCGGACACCGACCGCTTTTGCACGGAATGCGGGAACGACCTGGAAAAGCAACGGCAGGAGGAACAGGCCGAAGCTGAGAAAACCGCGGCAGAGGCCAATGAGAACGCTGAAACTGTAGAAAATGATGCAGCGAGCAGTTCCGACGACCAGGACACTGTTGAAGCGGAGTCGCAGGATACTGCTGAGACTGAAAAGTCTGAAGTCGAGTCGGAAGATAAAGACGAAGCCGAGAGCGCAGTGGAAAAAGCAGATGATAAGAAGGATGACGGCCGGCATTGCCCGCATTGTGGAGCGGAGATTATTCCGGGTGACAAGTTCTGCACAAAGTGTGGACAGTCTATAGTGGGTGAGCCTGAGGAGCAGAAATCAGCTCAGGCGGTTCCGGTACCAAACGCTCCGGACCAGCAGGGCGCGGTTCCGCAGGGACAGCAGGGTGCGCCATATGCACAGGCGCCGTATCAGCAGCCGGTTCAGCCGTATGCGCAGCCACCATATCAGCCTGGCCAGCCATATCCACAGCAGGGACAGTATCCCCAGCAGCCGATGCAGAATGGGTACTATGGTCAGCCGCAGTATCCGCCGCAGCAATATGCACAGCAGCCGCAGAATAATTTCTATGGACAGCCGTATCAGGGACAAGCTTATCAGCCTCAGCCGAACCCGCAGAACCAGCAGCCATCGCAGGATCCTGCACAGGAGAAGGCGAAACGCGGGAAGACTCCGTTCTGGGTCTGGATTATTATTGGCGTTTTAGCGGCGGCGATTATTTTCTGTATAGTGTGGTTCTTTGTAGTTCCGCATACAGGGACATCGAACTCCGCGAATGTGGCGCAGTCACAGACAGAACAGGGCGAAGCTGATGGTAATCGCGATGAGATTTCTAGAACGTATATTAATGGAAGTTCTCCCAATGAAAAAGATGCGGAAAGCGCGTTGGAAAGTGACGCAATAAGCATTATAGAAGGTACCAGCAGTAACTGGAGAAATCCAAGTTTGATGTCCCGCGTACAAACAGAACATTACAAATGGGTTGGTAATGACCTGGTAATGACACTAAGTGTTGATATAAATATGAATAACTCATACTACTACATTTCTAGTATTAACTGTTCTGAGTACTACACATATGTGAGATTTAATAATGTTTACTATGAAAACGGATCTTATCATTATGAGAGTAGTTCCAGACCTAAAGGACGTTTGTTAAATCTTTATACAGACGTTACTGGGGATCATCATAAAGTAGCGGGATATTCAAGTGAGGATGATGCCTTTAGCGCAGCCGGTGCATAATTAGACCTTTTTAAATCCCAACGGGTGAAATCCAACACTTTCCGGGTTTCACCCGTCTTTTTTGACTCCAAATAAGAATCCGAAAGTAAATCGCCTGAACCATTTAGGGACAGGGTGCGTCTATTATTTAGAAAAAGGGGGAGACGTCATGATTTGTAACAAGTGCGGGGGAACTGTGCCGGATACTGACAAGTTCTGCACATTCTGCGGTAACGACCTGGCGAAGCAGCGTGAGGAAGAGGCGGCGCAGAAAGCAGCGGCAGCAGCGCAGGTGAACGCGGCACCGGAAACACCCGTAACACCAGTTGAAGATATGAAATTCCACTGCCCAAACTGCGGAGCAGAAATTCAGCCGGGAGATAAATTCTGCATCACATGCGGCGCGCCGGTAGTTGCTGGACCGCAGGGAGAAACTCCCGTGCCGGTTGACGCAAATCCGCAGAAGGTGCCAGCACAGCAGTCAGCTGCCAATCAGGAACAGAGCTTCGCTCCGCAGGAGCAGAATGCAAATTATGACCCGAACTATGCGATGCAGGGTCAGCCGAACCCGTACCAGGCAAAGAACCAGGGATTTGACCCAAATCAGCAGTACAGTCAGCAGGGCACATTTTACGCCCAGCAGAATCCAAACTACCAACAGCAGCAGCCAACGCAGGAGAAGAAAAAGAGCAAAACTCCTGCCTGGGTATGGCTGGTTATTGCGCTTTTAGTTGTCGGAATTGTATTCTGCATTATCTGGTTCTTCGTTCTGCCGAAAAGCAGCAATAATAATCAGGCTGGAAATCAGAACAACGCGGTGGTTTCCAATACGGAGACCGGAGATGCCAGCGGAAATGGCGTGGCGGTCAATAATGCGCCTGCAAGAGAATATGTGAATGCAAATTCAGAATATGCCGGAGATGCAGAAAACGAACTTGGTAGTCTGGCTGTCAATACTATTCGGAAAGCCAAAGGCTGGAGAAATAAAAATCTGATGGGTGACTGCTCTCCTGTTGATACTTACTGGGATGGAAATGATCTGATTGTAATTGTTGAAGTAAGTATCAATGAGGATGCTGCCAGTGATGTCGTGGAATTTTATCATGATTACTATTACACTTATGTGAAGTATAAAAATGTTTACAGACAGGACGGATCTTATCATTGTGAAGGAAGCCCTGTAAGTCCGTATGGTAAATTGCTTAACTTGTATGAGAGCTCTGGGAGCCATCATATGGTTGCTGGCTATGAGACCCAGAGCGATGCAGAGAATGCAGCCAATAACGCCTGATCAACTACAACAACACCCAACTTTCCAATAAAACTCCTACACAGCCGAACGGGGACCGTATTGTTACGGTCCCCGTTCGGCTTCCTTCATATCCCTGCGCAAAAACGGACTCAACACATCAGCGTCCTTTGTTTACAATTTCCCTGTTTTTCCTTATAATAAATTAATCTATATTATGGAATTTCTATACACAGAGGAGCGGTTTTCTTGACAGACAACGAAAAGCTCGCGGAGCTTCTATTCCCGGATATCACGAAGACACCGGAATTCTTTGAGGAGAAATATCCACCGAGAAATCTCCCCGAAGGTGCCCGCGTTACGCGATTTGCCCCGAGTCCTACCGGTTACTTGCATATCGGCGGTCTCTTTGCCGCAATGGTCGCGAAACTGACGGCCAGCACCACTAACGGTGTGTTTTTCCTCAGAATTGAGGACACCGACAAAAAGCGGGAAGTCGAAGACGGTGTGACCGGCATTATTGAAGGTCTCAAGGCGTTCGGCATTGAACCGGACGAGGGTATGACCGGTCCAACGACCTGGGAGGGCGACTACGGCCCGTATCTCCAGTCCGCGCGCAAGGAGATCTATCAGACTTACGCTAAAGACCTGGTCAGAAAAGGCTTTGCGTATCCGTGCTTCTGTACCGCAGAAGAGCTGGAAGCTCTTCGTAAACAGCAGGAGGCAGACGGGGTAAACCCTGGCTATTATGGCAAGTATGCCATGTGGCGTGACAAGACTTATGACGAGTACGCCGAAAAAATCAACGCCGGTGTACCGTATGTTCTTCGTCTCCGTTCTCCTGGCAGCCCGGATAAAAAAATCCGCGTCCAGGATGTCATCAAGGGAAAAATGGAACTTCCCGAGAACATTACTGACATCGTTCTTCTGAAAACCGACGGAATTCCCACTTACCACTTTGCCCACTGCATAGATGACCACCTCATGCACACAACACACGTTGTGCGTGGAGACGAGTGGGTTTCTTCCATCCCTGTACACATCCAGCTGTTTTCTGTCTGCGGGTTCAAGGCTCCAAAATACGCGCACATCGCGCCAATTATGAAGCTCGACAACGGAAATAAGCGCAAGCTCTCCAAGAGAAAGGACCCCGAGGCGGCTGTCAGCTACTATGTGGAAGAAGGCTACCCAAAAGAGAGTGTGCTGGAATATCTGCTCACGCTTGCCAACTCCAACTTTGAAGACTGGCGTCGGGCCAACAAGACTGCTCCTCTGAGCGACTTCAAGTTTAATCTCAAGAAGATGGGCGTCTCCGGTGCGCTGTTTGACCTTGCAAAGCTCAACGACGTCAGCAAGAACGTTATTTCCAAGATGGACGCACTGACGGTCATGAAATATACGCTCGCCTGGGCGGAGACCAACAATCCGATTTTCTACGACATTCTGTCGAGTGACACGGATAAGGCCATGGCCATCATCAGCATTGGACGCGGCGGCAAAAAGCCCCGTAAGGACATTGCCAAGTGGTCGGACATGCCGGACTATATGTCCTATTTCTACGATGAACTGTACGACCCGTCCTATGACCTCCCGGAGAACATCTCCAAGGATGACGCCATTGCCATTCTCGAGGCCTATCGGAACGTCTACGACGAAAACGACGACAACCAGGAATGGTTTAATAAAGTGAAAGCTCTCTGCGAACCGCTGGGCTTCACACCAAATGTCAAAGAATACAAGAAAAATCCAGACGCCTACAAGGGCCACGTTGGCGACGTCTCTACGGTTATCCGCATTGCCGTGACGTCACGGACGAACACTCCGGACCTCTGCACCATTATGAAAATTCTGGGAAAAGACGAAGTGCTGAATCGCCTTGACGACGCCATTGCAGCATACAAAGGGGAGTAATCATGGCGGAAAAGACAACTGAACCGACCACGAACGCAGCGGCCTCCAACTTTATCCACGACATTATTGACGAGGAGCTGGCCGCGGGAATTAACGACCACGTGCAGACCCGGTTCCCACCGGAGCCGAATGGCTATTTGCACATCGGCCACGCCAAGGCCATTTTTATCAACTTCTACACTGCCGAGAAGTACAACGGCGTCTGTAACCTCCGGTTTGACGACACCAACCCCGGCAAAGAGGACATCGAGTACGCCAAGGCCATTGAGGAAGACATCAAATGGCTGGGTTACAAGTATCCGCATGTCTATTACGCATCGGACTATTTTGACTACATCTACGAATGTGCCATCAAGCTCATAAAGAAGGGCCTCGCATTTGTCGACGATCAGAATGCAGATCAGATCCGCGAGACCCGCGGTACCCTGTCCGAGCCCGGTGTCAACAGCCCATACCGCGACCGCAGCATTGAGGAAAATCTCGACCTCTTTGAGCGGATGTCGAAGGGCGAGTTCGCCGACGGCGAAAAGGTGCTCCGTGCCAAAATTGATATGTCCTCTCCCAACATGAATATGCGCGATCCAGTTATTTACCGAATTGCCCACCAGGAACATTTCCGCCAGGGCAACAAGTGGTGTGTATACCCCATGTATGACATGGCGCATCCTCTGGAGGACGCAAAAGAGGGAGTCACTTATTCCCTATGCTCCCTGGAATTTGAGAACCACAGACCGCTCTACAACTGGATTATTGAAAACTGTGACGTGCCGAAACCACGGCCGAGACAGATTGAATTTGCGCGTCTGAACTTAAACTACTGCGTTACCAGTAAGCGCTACTGCAAGTATCTTGTCGACAAGGAATATGTCGATGGCTGGGATGACCCGCGTATGGTCACCATCTCCGGCATGCGCCGCCGCGGCTTTACCCCAGCGTCTATTCGGGACTTCTGTATGCGCATTGGAATTTCCAAGGCCTACAGTATGGTAGACTTCGGTCTCCTCGAGGCCTGTGTCCGCGACGACCTCAATGAAAACGCCGTCCGCGCCATGGCTGTCCTTCATCCGCTGAAGCTGGTTGTTGACAACTATCCGGAGGGCAAGACTGAGGTTCTCACCGTGGAGAACCATCCCAAACGGCCGGAACTCGGCACCCATGAGGTGACCTTCAGCCGTAACCTTTACATTGAACAGGACGATTTCATGATTGAGCCTGTGAAGAAATACAGAAGATTTTACCCGGGCAACGAGGTTCGTCTCAAAGGCGCCTACCTTGCAACCTGTACCGGCTACGATACCGACGATGACGGGAACGTCACCTGTGTTCACGTCGAGTATGACCCGGAGAGCCGCGGCGGAAACGCTCCAGACGGACGCAAGGTCCGCGGAACGATCCACTGGGCATCGGAAGAGGGGAGCTTCCCGGCAGAAGTTCGTCTGTATGACCGTCTGTTTAACAAAGAAAATCCGACCGAGGGTGACGCCCCGTTAGAGGACGCCCTGAACCCGAATTCTCTCGAAATTCTGGAAAACTGCCGTGTGGAAAATGCACTGAAAGACGCCGAACCTGGCGATTCCTACCAGTTCATGCGAAAAGGTTACTACACTGTGGATAAGTACAGCACTCCCGAGAAGAAGATTTTCAATCGCACAGTAGATCTCAAGTCTTCCTGGAAATAAACCTTGGAGGAGGAAATGATGAGCGAAGAAAAGAAATCTCTGACTTTGCGTGAAAAAGGCGCTTTCGGCATCGGCGCATTCGGAAAAGACCTCTGTTACATGCTGTCTGCCACCTATGTCCTGTACTATTTCCAGGACGTCATGGGCGTCAGCGCAGCGGCAATGGGCGTTATCCTGCTGGTGGCTCGCATTTTCGATGCACTGAATGACCCCATTATGGGCGTCATTACCGCAAAAACGAAAACCCGCTGGGGAAAATTCCGGCCGTGGATTTTCCTGGGCTCTATTATTAACGGCTTTATTCTGTACTTCATGTACGCCGCACCGCCGAAACTGAACGGCGGCGGTATGGTGGCTTATGCCGCCGTATTCTATATTCTCTGGGGCGTCTCGTACACCATGATGGATATTCCATTCTGGTCGATGATCCCCGCATTCACCAAGGGCGGCAAAGAGCGCGAGGGCCTGTCCCAGTTCGGACGGACCTGTTCTGCTGTAGGCCAGGCTGTGGTCATTATCTTCGCTATGATGTCCGTAACTTCTCTCGGCCGCGCAGCATCCAAGAACGGCGTTGTGGATGAACGCCTCGGATTCAAATATGTTGCTCTGATTGTTGCCGTTATCTTTGTACTCTGCGAAATTTATTGTTCGCTGACCATCAAGGAAAAATCCACTGTTGAAGTAAAGACCAACTCTGTAGGAACCATGTTTAAGGCGCTGTTCCATAACGACCAGGCCATGTACATTGTGCTCTCTACCGTCATTATTAACATGGCGTTTGGTATTACTTCCAACTTAATTACCTACTTTGTCAAATATGATGTGGCTCACGCAAACTGGAGCCGGGATCTGCTCGTTTACAACGCATTTGGTGCGATTATGCAGATTGTATTCATGAGTGCCATCTTCCCTCTCATTCGGAAGAAAGTGAACACCCGCGGCATGTTCTACCTGAGCATTTTCTGCGGTATTGTCGGATTCGGCCTCTTACTCCTGCTCCCGTATGTGACCCGCATGTCAACTATCTATATCCTTGCCGCTCCGGCAATTCTCATTTTCGTCTCCCAGGGCTTCCTCAATATTCTCAACACCATCTTCCTCGCAGATACCTGCGACTACGGTGAATGGAAGACCGGAAGCCGCGACGAATCTGTCATTTTCTCCATGCAGACGTTCGTCGTTAAACTGGGCAGCGGAATTGCGGCTCTCGTCGCCTCTCTCACTCTGGCGATTAACCATATTGAGAAAAACGCGACAGGTCGTGTTGTCCTGACGACTTCTTCCATCAACGGCCTTCGAATTTCCATGACCGTAATTCCAATGGCGCTCTTAATTATCTCCCTCTGGATTTTTGCGAAGAAGTACATTCTTACGGATAAGAAACTTGAGGAAATCAACGGCGAGCTGGAACAGCGCAAGGAGGAAAGTGTGAACGCGAATGCCGATTAAGATTCCCAATGATCTGCCTGCAACCAAAACCTTAAATAGTGAAAATATATTCGTCATGACGGAGGAGCGGGCGAAGAGCCAGATGGTTCGGCCCCTCCACGTCCTTCTTCTCAACCTCATGCCGAAGAAGATTGAGACCGAGACCCAGCTCTGCCGGCTCCTCGGCAATACACCTCTTCAGGTTGAGCTGGAACTGATTATGACGAAAACCCATAAAGCCCAGCACGTCTCGGAAGAACACATGCTGGCCTTCTACAAGACCTTTGATGAGATTAAAGACCGCAACTTCGACGGTATGATTATTACCGGTGCGCCGATTGAACAGATGCCGTTTGAAGAAGTGGACTACTGGAAAGAGCTCTGCGAAATCATGGAGTGGAGTACTACGCATGTCTACTCGACGTTCCACATCTGCTGGGGCGCACAGGCTGGAATGTATTACCATTATGGAGTTCCCAAGTACGATCTGCCAGAGAAGCTGTTTGGTATTTACGACACGAAGGTCGAGCGGAAGAACTCCATGCTGTTCCGTGGATTTGACGATGTGTTCCAGGTCCCGCAGTCCCGCCACACGGGCACGAGACGGGAGGACATTGAAAAGGTTCCGGAGCTTCGAATTCTGGCCTCCGGCGAGAAAACCGGCGTATTTGCTGTGGCAACCAAGCACGGCCGTCAGATTTTCATTACCGGACATACCGAGTATGATGCCGGAACGCTGTACAACGAGTACAAGCGCGACCTCGATGAAGGACTTCCCATTCATAAGCCGGAAAATTATTTCCCTGATGGAGTGGTCACTCCGAACCCGCCGGTCACCTGGCGGTCCAGTGCCAATCTGCTGTTCTCAAACTGGATTAACTACTTTGTTTACCAGCAGACGCCGTATAATCTGGATGAGATTCCACAGATTGAGGAAAAGAAACATAAAAAATGAGATATTGAAAGCCCTCGGAGCTGCTGCTCCGGGGGCTTGCTTTATTTCGGTGGCCGGTTGCTCCGAGACTCAAATTCTAAAAAATACCATTTGGCCATGAAACGGAAAACCCAAATTGCCAAATATTGGAAATGGCCATGATTCTTAAGACCAAATTTACGGAAAATGGCAAATGGCCATGATGAAAATTTGTACGGACAATTGATGCCTACTTGCTAATTTCTGGCACTCTTAGCGAAAGTGCAGCTTATTCTAGGAGATGTTTTTAGAATACTGCATCGCCGGAGAAAAAATTTGAAAAATGGGGTCATGGCCAAATGCCGAAAATGACAATCCTGGTTTGGAAAATCATGGCCAAATGGCAAAAACTGGATTTTGGGCATTAAAATAGCCGCGTCACGAAAAGCTGTGGCGCGGCTTTTTAGATTTTATTTACTGAAGTGGTTCGTAGTCAAGTGTGTACGAGCAGCTGAGGTTGTCGAGGTTGGAAATGTCGGCGGTACTGTCGTATGCGCCGGGCTCGAAGACCATTTTGATGAAGCATTTGTCGGGCAGCCCGTCGTAAATACCGGTATTAACCTTAACCTGGTAAGGGGACATTTTCATTGGGGGCTCGAATGGGGTGGCGTTTCCGGAAGCGAGGAGCTTGCCATTGGCGAAGAGTTCAATGTGCGGGATAGCATTTACTACTGCATTTTTTTTAGTATTGTTTCTTAGAACTCCCCAGACGATGAGCTCGTTCTTATTATTTTTATAGGCTAGAAATGGATCTACATTGAATGCATTAGTTAAATTGTTACTGATGCTAAGAAATGTAAATTCTGGTGCAGAACTTTGAGCATTTTTTATAAGCTGTGCTTGGTCAGAATTAGTGATCCGAATTTCAGGAATGATGTTTTTTTCAGAATTGTTCGGACTTTGTGTGATGTAAGCAGTTTTCAGAATATCACTTAAAGTGCCACTCAAATTGCTTACACGAAGCGTGAGCTCCTGAACGTCAGGATCTGAAAAATACTGCTTAACAGCCTCAGTGTTGCCTTTGGTCAATTCTTGAGTGAGCGAATAAGCTTCTTTGGGATGGGTGGAAAGGTAGGTTTCCATTTTAATGAAATTCTTAGTGTCAGAAGGCAAATTCTGAACCGAGATGTTTTTGGCACTGACAGACACTGCTGATAGAACAGCAACAACCAGAATGGCTAAAAGCGTGTTAATAATAATTTTGGTTTTTCTCACTTTTTTCCCTCTTTTCCGAAATTTACTTTCTATTATAAAAAATAAAGGGAAAATCTGCTACAAGAGAAATTCCCCCTTATTTTTCAATCAATGGTAATTAATGGAATAATAATCCCAAAATTACCATTGTGCACAGAGGTACCATATGGATATTTATTATTCCAAAAAAAGTATTAATAAAAACCATATATGGTCTCCTTTCTCCCCGCCGCTGCCTCCACACTGTATAGAGCTCCTTGGTCAAGACTTTTTATTTGAAAAGTCTGTATTAGAGCATATTTATTATCCTTCAAACCAAAACAGAAAGTTTTTTGTAGACAAGTGCATAAATAAAAGACGAGCGGTGCCGAAAATATTTTCGGCACCGCTCGTCGCGTGTGTTTAATATTATTTTTTATTTAACCAAGGCTGAAATTTTAAGATTCGTTTGGCCAAAAGTCCGTGAATTAGAACGTGGTGTCTTTGAAATACTTCTGAATCGCCTCTAAATTGGCGGCGAAGGCGCCCTGGATCATCTCGTCGTTTCCGCCGCCGCGGCCGGCGAGCGCCTCGTTAATGTTCGGGGCCAGGGTACGGAGCGGTAGATCCCTGGCGGTAATAATGTACCGGAACCCGTTTTCGGCTTCTGTCAGAGCAACAAATGCGCCGCTGCACTTCTCTTTCCCGCCGTTGGCAAGGGCACGAAGGGCATCTGTGTCTGCATGTTCCAGAAGAACAACCAGGTTGCCTTTGTGCTTGTTCGGCAGCGAGTCGAGCAAAATTTCTCCCTGACGGGTTCGAGCCTGAGACAGCTCATGCTGCAGCTCACCAATCTGTTCATACAGTTTGGCAACTGCGTCTGCGGTCTCAAACTGGCGTGCACTGGTGAGGTCAATAATGCGGAGCATCTGCTCCTGCTTTTCTTCATAGTCTGCCAAAGCCCTGCGGCCAATGCGAAGATGCAGCCGAGTGCCGCCATGGGCTTTCTCAAAGTTGACAATTTTAATTATGCCAACTTCACCGGTCGTGTGGCAGTGCGGTGCACAGCAGGCGCAGACATCTACACCGGGTATGGTGACAATCCGGACGTTTTCGGTTAAGTCCAGCTTTGAGCGGTAATCCATCTCGGACAGCTTCTCCGGGTCAGGATACTCCACGGTAATAGGCAGATTCTTATAAATGGCCTCATTGGCGCGGTGCTCAATGTCTTTCAGATTCTTTGCGGTGAGAGTCCCGTTGTAGTCACAGGTGACATCGTCATCACTGAGGCGGAAGCCAATATTGTCATACCCGAACAGGGAGTGAACCAGGCCGGAAACCATATGTTCGCCGGTGTGGCACTGCATGCGGGTAAACCGCAGGTCCCAGTCGATTTTTCCATCGACTTTGTCATAAGGAGCAATGGGGCCGTCCGTGTAATGGATTATGACACCCTCGTCGGTAATCTGGGTGTCTAAGACACGTACATCGCCCAGGGTGCCCTGGTCTCCGAACTGCCCGCCGCCCTCGGGGAAGAAAGCAGTCTCGTTGAGAACAACGGCGTATTCATGGTTGGCTGAGGGCTCACAGGAGAGAACTCGGGCGCTGAACTCGGTCATGTATGGGTCCTTTTCGTAAAGTTTTTCTGTAGTCATGGCGCACACTCTTTTGGTTAGAATATCTCAATTCTACAACAGGGTGAGCGGGCGTTCAATCCTAAATCGGAACATTGGAGCGGGAACATGATATAATAGAAACACGCTATGGGAAACAGGGGAGGAACGCCATGTTTAACACATTTGAAGAGCTCCAGGCGGCGTGCATGCAGTGTCAGAGATGCCGCTTGGCCGCCGACCGCACTAACCTGGTTTTTGGCATGGGAAATCCCGAGGCAGATATCATGTTTGTCGGCGAAGGACCAGGGCAGCAGGAGGATCTTCAGGGCCTGCCATTTGTCGGTCCGTCTGGAAAGCTTCTGGATAAAATGCTGGAGGCCGTCGACCTGGACCGGACCAAAAACGTCTACATTGGCAATATGGTCAAGTGCCGCCCGCCGCAGAACCGGGACCCGAGGCCGGACGAACAGGAACTGTGTCTGCCGTGGCTCCGAAACCAGGTGCGCTTCATTCGCCCGAAAATCATTGTCTGCCTGGGCCGTATTGCAGCCCAGCGATTAATGGATCCTAACTTCCGCGTCACCCGACAGCACGGACAGTTCGTGGAAAAGAAAGGGGTCTGGATGATGGGAACGTTCCACCCCGCAGCACTGCTGCGAAATCCCGGAAACAAACCGGCGGCGTTTGAAGACTTTCTGGCTCTTCGGGACAAGGCACTGGAAATTAACTGTTCCGGTATAGATGAGATGAGGAAGGATATGGAAGAGTACCCGGAATTTATTGATTAAAAACATTGTTAAGTTTCTCTTGCTTTTCTCTGCACTTCGTGTTACTATACTTCTTGCTGTTAACGCTGATGCGTTACAGAGTGTGCGCTCGTAGCTCAGCTGGATAGAGTGTCTGGCTACGAACCAGAAGGTCGCGGGTTCGAGTCCCTCCGGGCGCGCCATGAATAAGGAATCACACCTCGGTGTGGTTCCTTTTTTTGTTACCTGGAGGACTTGAATAGGACTTGGGCTT
>CAYRKX010000033.1:0-24980 GCA_964425185.1 uncultured Eubacteriales bacterium | reverse complement strand
CTTAATAGGTAGGAAATAAGGAAATGAGGTGGAGCAGGAGATGAAACGCACAATAGCCCGATTTATGGCAGTAATTTTCCTGGTGGGAGTGCTGCTGTCCTGTACCACTGGATGTTCCCAAAATAAAGATCCCAACCGTAAACATCAGGAAATAATCAATGTCTCATACGATCCTACCCGGGAATTTTACCGGGATTATAACCAGGTCTTTCGAGACTGGTATTTTCAAAAGACCGGTATCAAGGTGGATGTGGTACAGTCGCATGGCGGCTCGGGAAAGCAGGCTCTGGAAGTAGCCAATGGTCTGCAGGCAGATGTTGTGACTCTGGCTCTGGAAGCGGATGTCGATGCAGTAAAAGATGCCGGGCTGATTCGTCCAGGATATATCAACAGGCTTCCCAAATCCAGTTCACCATATACTTCGACTATTGTATTTTTAGTTCGGAAAGGCAACCCCAAGAAGATTTATGACTGGAACGACCTGATTCGAAAGGGTGTTCAGGTTATTACGCCGAATCCGAAAACTTCAGGCGGTGCCAGGTGGAACTATCTTGCCGCCTGGTATTACTTCGAGAAGCAGGGCCTGAATGAGTCCCAGATTTTGGAGAACATGAGGAAGCTGTACCAGAACGTTATTGTTCTGGATTCCGGTGCCCGCGGCTCCACTACCACGTTTGTAGAAAACGGCCAGGGCGATGTCCTGATTGCCTGGGAAAACGAGGCATTTCTCACTTTGGAACAGAATCCGGGAGAGTACGAACTGGTAGTTCCCTCTGCTTCTATTCTCTGCCAGCCGACTGTTGCGGAAGTGGATTCCGTGACGAAACAGCATGGGACACAGAAAACCGCAGAAGCATATTTGAAATTCCTGTACTCCAATGAGGCTCAGAAGCTGGAGGCGAAGCATTTCTTCCGGCCGACTTCTCAGACCATTCTGAGACAGTATCAGGATCATACCCGCTCCCGCGTTATCCGCTCGGTTCCAAAGAATGGTCATTGGATTATTACCAACATTGATCTTACCGATATTGATCATTTTGGCGGATGGCAGAAGACTACAGCCAAACACTTTGCCGACGGCGGGCTGTTTGATCAGATTTATTCTCAGTGAAAGGAGGAAGGCAGTTGAACAGTTCAACCGCAAAAGTTCAGAAACAGAAGAGCATTATACCGGGCTTTGGCCTTACCATGGGCATTACGGTGACTATGCTCTGTCTGATTGTTCTTATTCCTTTAGCATCACTGATTATCTATACCTGTAAATTATCCTGGGGAGAGTTTTGGGGTGTCATTACAGATGCCCGAGTTTTGGCCAGTTATAAGGTCAGTCTGCTGACCTCCCTTTACGCTGCCCTCATTAATACTGTGATGGGATTGATTCTGGCCTGGACTTTAACCCGTTATGAGTTTCCAGGGAAGAAGTTCCTAGATGGAATTATTGAACTTCCCTTTGCTCTGCCAACCGCGGTAGCCGGCATTACGCTGACTCATCTGACGGTCAAAGAAGGCTGGGTGGGACGTCTGTTCTGGAAAGCCGGGATTGAAGTGGCTTACACCAAGTTTGGCATTACTCTGGCCCTGGTGTTTGTCGGCATTCCGTTTGTGGTTCGAAGTGTTCAGCCGGTTCTGGAAAAACTGGATCGCCAGTATGAAGAGGCGGCGGACATTCTCGGGGCGAGCCGGAGCCGGACCTTTTTCCAGATTATTCTGCCAGAGCTGTTTCCCGCTCTGTTTGGCGGATTTACGATGGCGTTTGCACGCGGGCTCGGCGAGTACGGAAGTGTAGTTTTCATTGCCGGAAACACTCCGTTTAAAACAGAGATTGCTCCGTTGCTGATTATGTCCAAGCTGCAGTCCTTTGATTATCCCAGCGCCACCGCTATTGCTCTGGTTATGCTGATTTTCGCATTTCTCATTCTGCTCATTAACGCAGGGGTACAGAATCATGCATCGAAAATTGTGCGGGGAAGGAGCTGAGCGCAATGAAAAAAGAGTCAAAAGTAGTCAAATGGATCCTCGTGGTTATCAGTGCGCTGTTTCTTCTGCTGATGCTGATTCTTCCACTCATCTATGTCTTCTCGGTTGCCTTTCAGGACGGATGGCACGCGTTTGCCGCTTCCATTTCTGACCGGTATGCCCAGAAATCTATCTGGCTGACCCTGGAGGTTACCGCCATTACCGTAGTGTTTAATACGATTTTCGGTCTGTGTGCAGCCTGGCTTATTACTCGGTTTAACTTCAAGGGCAAGAAACTTCTCTCCTCACTGATTGAACTGCCGCTGACTATTTCTCCGGTTATTGCCGGTCTTATCTTCCTATTAACATTCGGCCGGCAGAGCATTCTGTATCCGCTCCTGCAGAAAGCGGGTATTGAGATTATCTTTGCCGTTCCGGGAATTGTCCTCGCCACGATCTTTGTAACGTTCCCGTTCATTTCCCGGGAGATTATTCCGGTACTGAACGCGGAAGGAACTGATGAGGAAGAGGCGGCTGTTTTAATGGGAGCCAAGGGGTTCTCTGTTTTCTGGAATGTAACCCTTCCAAAAATTAAGTGGGCTCTTCTCTACGGCATCGTTCTGTGCACCGCGCGGGCAATGGGAGAGTTTGGTGCGGTCTCGGTCATCTCCGGTCATCTGATTGGCAAGACAACGACCATGCCGCTTTATATTGAAATTCTATACCAGGGCTATGACTTTACCGGTGCGTTTGCGGTCTCCGCCATTCTGGTAGTCATTGCCATTATCATACTGATTCTTCGAAACATCATCGAGCGCAAAGGAGGCAAGGAGATCGAAAATGTCCAGTGAAGAATATGTTGTCCTTAAGGACATAAACAAGAGTTATGGAAATTTTCAGGCCTCAAAGAATATCTCGTTTGAAATTCCCAAGGGAAGCCTGACTGCGCTCCTCGGCCCAAGCGGGAGCGGAAAGACCACCATCCTGCGGATGATTGCCGGCCTTGAACAGCCGGACAGCGGAGAGATTATCATCGGGGGAAACGTGGTCAATAATGTCCCGGCAAGCCAGCGCGGGATTGGCTTTGTGTTTCAGAACTATGCGCTGTTCCGCTATAAGACTGTGTTTGACAATGTTGCCTTTGGTCTGAAGGTTAAAAAGAAAGACAAAGCATATATTAAGAACCGGGTAGAAGAGGTCCTGGACCTGGTTGGCCTCACCGGAATGGAAAAGCGGTATCCAAGCCAGCTGTCCGGCGGTCAGCGGCAGCGAGTAGCTTTTGCCCGTGCCATTGCCCCGAACCCGGAACTGCTCCTCTTAGATGAACCATTTGCGGCGATTGACGCAAAGGTCCGTAAGGAGCTTCGAACCTGGCTGAAAACGATGATTGCCAAACTGGGAATTACCAGTATCTTTGTCACCCATGACCAGGATGAGGCCATTGAAGTGGCGGACAAACTGATTGTGACCAATCAGGGGCATATTGAGCAGATCGGGACGCCGCTGGAAATCTATCAGAATCCGAAGACAGCGTTTACCGCAAAGTTCTTTGGCAACACGTCAGAAGTTCTGCACTATGAAGACTTTGATACTTTTGAAGTCCTGCCGGACTATGACCATGCATATGTCCGTCCGGAATTTATTCGAGTGACCAAAAAGAATGAGACTCAGAAATATTCTCATTCCGCAGTAGAGGGAGTTGTTGAACAGACCTTTTTCCGCGGCGATAATATTGAACTGCATATTCGGGTCGGGGACAATCTTCTCTACGGCAGCCGGGATCTGTATGAGCCCCAGGTGGCGGTTGGTGAGTCGGTCGACCTCTTCATCAGCAAGCTTTTTGTAACAAAGGGGAATGAGGTCATACCGCTCGAGAATCTGTCAATGATTGAAGATCCGCTTGTCATTTGAGGAAGAATACTGCTATGGAGATACAAGAGATATCCGTCGATGTACTGATCATTGGCGGTGGGACAGCCGGCTGTTATGCGGCTTATAAGCTGGGACAGCAGAAAAATCTGTCTGTTCTGATTGCAGAAAAAGCCAATATTGAACGAAGCGGATGTCTGGCCGCAGGAGTCAATGCCCTGAATGCTTATATTACTAAGGGGCATGTTCCTATGGACTATGTGGAATACGCAAAGAAGGATGCCAATGGAATTGTCCGGGAAGATCTGCTGCTGTCCATGTCGGAAAAGCTCAATGAAGTGACGGAAAATCTGGAGCAGCTCGGCCTGGTTATTCTGAAAGATGAGAACGGAGACTATGTCAGCCGCGGCTGGAGAAATATAAAGATCAACGGTGAAAATATCAAGCCGCTTCTGGCGGGAGCAGCATCCCGTCAGGATAATGTTCAGGTTCTGAACCACGTAAATATCACAGATCTGCTGGTAGAGAATGGTACCGTGTGCGGTGCCGTCGGCTTCAGCGTGAACCAGACAAAAGCCTATAAGATTTCGGCCCGTGCCGTCTTGATGGCAACGGGTGGAGCTTCTGGCCTGTACCGGCCCAATCATCCGGGATTTTCCCGACACAAAATGTGGTATTCTCCATTTAATACCGGAGCGGGGTACAGCATGGGAATCCGCGCGGGAGCGGAAATGACCACTTTCGAAATGCGGTTTATTGCTCTTCGCTGTAAGGACACCATTGCTCCTACAGGCACTCTGGCCCAGGGCGTCGGTGCCAGACAGCTCAACGCAAACGGGGAAGTGTACGAGACGAAATACGGACTTACCACCTCTGAGCGAGTCTATGGAACGGTAGAGGAGAATCGGGAAGGACGAGGCCCCTGTTATCTGGGGACAAAAGGAATTACTCCCGAGCAGGAGGACAGCCTTTATAAAGCCTACCTGAACATGGCTCCCAGCCAGACCCTGAAATGGCTGGAGCGCGGCGTAGGTCCTTCGCAGGAAAATGTCGAGATTGAGGGCACAGAGCCCTATATTGTGGGCGGTCATACAGCCAGTGGATACTGGATTGACAATAATCGCGCCACTACAATTCCCGGGCTCTATGCCGCGGGAGATGTCGCCGGAGGAGCTCCGCAGAAATATGTGACGGGAGCACTGGCTGAGGGAGAAATTGCAGCAGATGCGATTGCGGGTTATCTGCAGTCTCATTCACCAGTCAATCGCCAGGGAGAAGCTGAACCATTTCTCGAAGAGATGGAAGGCTATTTGAATCGGGGATCGTCCGAGTTTGATGTCGATGATCTTGAAGCCCGGATGCAGTCCATCATGGACCGATATGCCGGTGGAATTAGCAGAGACTATCGGTACACGGAAAAAGAGCTGGAGACGGCTGACCGAAAAATCCGGGAGCTGGAAGCACTGCTTCCCAGACTGTCTGCCGGAGATATGGACGAACTGCTCCGCATTTATGAGCTCCGGGAGCGTCTGACCGTGTGTCGTGTGCTCATTGCCCATCTTCAGGCCAGAAAAGAAACCCGGTGGCACTGTTTTGCAGAAAACGCGGACTATCCGGACCAGAACCCTGAATTTGAGAAGTATGTCAATTCTGTCTGGAAGGATGGAACCGTGCAGATTGTATATCGGGATCTGGTGAGGGTAGAGCCATGAGCATAAAAATTGAGAAAGATCACTGCATTGGCTGCGGCCGGTGCGTTGAAGTCTGTCCCGGAAATCTCATCCGGCTGGATGAGAACCGGAGAGCAGAAATTCGAAGGGTGCAGGACTGCTGGGGATGTACATCCTGTATTAAAGCCTGCAGTACCAACGCCATTCTGTTCTTCCTCGGTGAGGATATTGGTGGAACCGGAGCGACATTGAGTGTCAGTCGGAGAGGCCATTATCTGGACTGGGAAGTGGATCGCCCGGATGGAACGTCGCAGGTCATCCGGATTGATCAGAACGAATCCAACAAATACTGAAGCCTAAGGAGGTCTATTCGTGAGTGATTTAACTCATCTCGACGAACTGGAGGCGGAGGCAATCTATATTTTCCGTGAGGTTGCGGCGGAGTGTGAGAAACCGGTCATGCTGTATTCTATCGGCAAGGACAGTTCCGTTATGCTCCATCTCGCATTGAAGGCCTTTTATCCGGAAAAGCCGCCGTTCCCGTTCCTTCATATTGACACGACCTGGAAGTTTAAGGAGATGATAGAGTTCCGGGACAAAACCGCCAAGAAATACGGGATTGAGATGCTGCACTACACCAATGAAGAGGGCGTACGGCAGGGGATCAATCCGTTTGATAACGGTTCGTCCTATACCGACATCATGAAAACCCAGGCGCTGAAACAGGCCCTGACCAAATATGGATTTACCGCAGCATTCGGCGGCGGACGCCGGGATGAGGAAAAATCCCGGGCCAAGGAGAGAATCTTCTCCTTCCGTAACGAGGCTCAGGCATGGGACCCGAAGAACCAGAGGCCGGAAATGTGGAAACTCTACAACACGCAGATCCACAAAGGCGAGAGTATCCGGGTGTTCCCCATTTCCAACTGGACTGAGAAGGACATCTGGCAGTACATCAAACGTGAAAATATTGAGATTGTTCCCCTGTACTTTGCTGCAGTTCGACCCTGCGTGGAACGGGATGGAAATCTCATTATGGTGGATGACGATCGGATGCGCCTGAAACCCGGAGAAAAGATCATGCACAAGAAAATCCGGTTCCGGACGCTGGGATGTTACCCGCTGACCGGCGGCTTTGAGTCGGATGCGGAAACCCTGGATGAGATTATTGATGAGACCCTGAGTGCCGTAGAGTCCGAGCGGACCAGCCGTGTCATTGACAAGGACGGCGGAGAGGGAAGCATGGAGCGTAGAAAGAAAGAGGGATATTTTTAATGAACGATTTACTGAAATTCATCACCTGCGGAAGTGTGGATGACGGAAAATCGACGTTGATTGGACATATACTCTACGACTCCAAACTGCTCTATGCGGACCAGGAAAAAGCCCTGGAGCTGGACTCCAAAGTGGGCAGCCGCGGCGGCGCTATCGACTACTCACTTCTTCTCGACGGTCTGACCGAGGAGCGGGAGCAGGGAATCACCATTGACGTTGCTTACCGTTATTTCACCACAGACCGCCGCAGCTTTATTGTGGCAGACACTCCCGGCCATGAGGAGTACACCCGTAATATGGCTGTAGGTGCTTCCTTTGCTGACCTTGCGGTTATCCTTGTTGATGCTGAACATGGTGTTCTGGTTCAGACCCGGCGCCACGCACGTATCTGCGCTCTGATGGGCATCCGCTATTTCGTATTTGCCGTCAACAAGATGGACCTGGTGGACTACAGCGAAGCCCGGTTCCATGAGATTGAACAGCAGATCGATGAGCTGGCAGCCGAACTGAAACTTCCCCATATTACCCTGATTCCGGTATCAGCTACTGAGGGGGACAATGTTACCAAACGTTCGGACAAGATGCCCTGGTACACCGGCGATGTACTGCTGGATTATCTCGAGACAGTCAACGTCG
Organism: uncultured Eubacteriales bacterium; assembly: GCA_964425185.1. GTDB lineage: Bacteria > Bacillota > Clostridia > Oscillospirales > Acutalibacteraceae > RUG420. The sequence goes on along the minus strand of CAYRKX010000033.1, from coordinate 17,574 downwards.
ATGACGGCTATGAAGAAAAAGGATTTTACCTGCCTGTACAGAGAGTATGCCGTCCTACCCATGATTTTCGTGGCTTCCAGGGTCAGATTGAATCCGGAACGGTCTCTGTAGGAGACGAACTGACCAGTCTTCCCAGTGAGGAAAAAGCTCATGTTAAGGAAATTCTGGTAGGAGATAAGAATGTCACTACAGCTCAGAAGGGCCAGCCAGTTACTGTGACTCTCGACCGGGAAATCGACACGTCCCGCGGCAGTGTTCTTGCCCGGGGAGCCGAGCTGAAAACCGCGGACTCGCTGGTCGCCTCTATTCTCTGGATGGACGATACCACACTGGAAAACGGCAAGAACTTTTTTGTAAAGCTGGGAACCCGGATGATTCCAGGACTGGTAACCCAGATTCTCTATAAAATCGATGTCAATACCGGTGAGCACAAGAAGGTTGATCATCTCGAGAAAAACGAGCTGGCAGTTGCGAAAATTGCGCTGACCGATAAAATTGTTGTGGACGAATTTGCCAAACACCGCACTCTGGGTGAACTGATCCTGATTGACCGGATTTCGTTCCAGACTTCAGCCTGCGGTGTAGTATCCCGTGTTGAGTCCAGCGGGAAAGTATCCAGTGAAGGCAAGGTTACTCCGGAACTCCGCGCGGCTCTGGAAGGACAGAGACCGGTCACTGTGGAATTCCGTCTTGGGAAAAATGGAGTGACCCGTGAGTTTGCCGAGAAGGTGGAAAAAGCGCTGGTTATCGCCGGACGTCACACCTATCTATATCAGCCGAAGGCCAGCGAGCCGGTTGCGGAGATTATTTCGCATCTGAATGCCGCCGGTATCGTGGTCCTTCTCCTCCTGGATGAAGATCTGCAGGGGCTGAACCCGGGACAGGGCAGTACGTCTTATATCCATGACTGGGGCGATACGGAAATTTCCGTGGATGGAATTGTCCACTTTATTTACCGCGTCTCCTCCTACGATGGGGACACATCTGAGAACGGGGATAATATCTGAGCCGAACCCGGATGTTTTATTTCTTTTGAATTGCTATTTGGTGGTGGAAAACAATGAGTGTTGATTACGCAGCCCTGAAAAAGGGAGGCTGGATGCGTCAGAAGCAGAAAAACAAATTTGCTCTCCGGGTCCATGTCATCGGCGGACATTTTACGGCAGAACAGATGAGAATTGTGGGCGATGTAGCGGAGAAATACGGACACGGATATGTCCATTTCACGTCACGCCAGAGCCTTGAGATTCCATGGATTGACCTCAAGGATATCGAAGAGGTCAAAGAGGTTCTTGCGAGTGGAGGGGTTACGCCGAGTGTATGTGGACCGCGTGTCCGGACTACCACAGCGTGCCAGGGGAATGCAACCTGCCCCAGCGCCAGCATTGATACTTATTCTCTGGCCAAAGAAATCGATGCCCGTTATTTTGCCCGGGAACTCCCAGGAAAGTTTAAATTTGGAATTACCGGATGCCGCAATAACTGCCTGAAAACTGAGGAGAACGACCTTGGAATTAAAGGCGCGGAGCGGGTAGAGTGGGTTCCTGACAACTGTATTCGCTGCGGTGTCTGTGTCAAAGCCTGTCGGGAAGATGCCATAACTCTGAAGGATGGGACTATTCATATCGATATGGATAAGTGTAACTACTGCGGACGATGCGCAAAGTCGTGCCCGACAGATGCCTACGAAGAGCATCCGGGATACCTGCTGAGTTTTGGCGGCACCTTCGGAAATCATTTCCATTTCGGCGAGGAGATTGTCCCCTTTGTAGAGGATCATGACAAGCTCATAAAGATCTGTGACACCACAATTGATTTCTTTGCGGAACACGGACAGCCGGGCGACCGTCTCAACTTTGCCATTGAGCGCTACGGCAGAGAGAAATTTAATGCCCTGATTAAGGAGGCTTATGACAATGAGTGAGATTACCGCTGATGCACAGCTTGACATTACCGACCAGGTTTGCCCGATGACGTTTGTAACGGCCAAGGTTAAGCTGGAAGAACTGGATGAGGGTCAGATCCTTGCCATCCGTATGAATGATGGAGAGCCGGTTCAGAACGTACCACGCTCTGTTAAAGAAGACGGACATCAGATTCTGAAGCTGGAAGACAACGGAGATGACACCTATACGCTGTATGTCAAAAAGGTTGACGACGAATAATTATTGTGGAAACACAAAAACGGCTGAGCAGACTGCTCAGCCGTTTTTCTGTTCTCTTGTAAACTTTTATTTGGTCAGCTCGGCTTCAAATGCCAGCTCGTGTTCCTTCCCGTAGATGCCAATGAAATACGTCTTCAGTTCCGGGTCATAATGGCAATGTGCCTCTGCGGGATCTCCTAGTTTGAGGGGGCTTTTGTAGACAATCGCTACATCGCGGATGGCCTCATTTCGGTAGTCTTCTTCCGATATGGCTTCCAGAGCGAAGTTGAGGTAGTACGTGTTGTGGACATGACCGTTATAATCGGTGTCTGAGCGGCGGATTGTGATGGGAAATACAGTCTCCATGGTCTCGGGCAGACGGATTCGGGGCAGCCGTCCTTTAAACAGCGTCCGGGTTTCCGGCTGATACAGTGAGAACAGCTCCGGTTCCATTTTGACCAGTGTACCGTGATGCAGATCAAACAGACCGTAGGCCCCGTCGGCCGTAACCAGTTCCTCTCCAGTCTCGGTGGTCAGAGTGAAGCAGCGGGTCATAAGAAGTCCGCCGTTTTTGTGCCCGATGACCCAGGTGTTGATGTGTACAGGTTCTCCATATTCCGGGCGGCGGATGACGTGAACCCTCCATGAGGTGATAATCCAGGAGATTCCACGTTTCATCTGTTCATCCATCCGGTCACCGACCGCCTCGGAGTGGTGGCTTCCAGCCTGTTCAAACTGGTACAGCATGGCCCGAAGAGTCAATTGCATTTTACGGTTATAGTCGTTGTATTGAAACCGGCAAGGTTCGGAATAAATCATAAGACAACCTCGGGAAATTAGAATGACCCCATTATAGCACAGAAAAAGAGACGGCCGGTCTGGCCGTCTCTTTAAAAGCTTGTTCAGCCCTGATCTCGGACAGAGACCAGACCGTTGAAGGTTCCAACGTACAGAGTGCCGTTTGGACCGAGAACAATCGGAGCATAGCTGTTGTTCCAGCTTCTGCCGGTTCCGGTGAAGACCCGGAATACAGTTTTACCAGTTCTGAAACTGATGGCAGTAACATACCAGGCTACCGCATTTTTCGGTATATCTTTGTTCTCCACTCTGGTGTACAAATAGATGAGACCGGTCTTGGTGGACAACTTCGGTACCGTTGTGTTCGAGGCCTCCTGGCTCTCCCAGACCACATTGGCTCCAGTTACGTCAGCGTTGATATCTACGCGGGTTACGCCGGGGGCGCTTCTCGGATCTGCCACTAAGAATCCCGCTCCGTTCGGGGAGTAGTTGTTCTCAATGACGAAGGATCTTCCGTCCGCAATCAGACTGTTCTCACTGCAGCTCTCGCCGTCCTTAAACAGCGGAGTGGTAGAAATAACTTTACCATTGGTTCTGTCATAGACGACCAAATTAATTCGTCCATCGGCGTTGTCGGTAATACCCAGAAGTTTATGAACCTTGCCTTTTCTGTCCTTAACATCGAGCAGGGTAGGAGCAGTTCCGCTTCCCTGGTCAATCTCACCAGGTTTGACGGAGGTACCGCGGTCATATTCGGTTCTCCAGGTTACAGACGGGTTCCCGTCTTTTCCGATGTTGAATTTGTACTGCGCATGGTCACTGACAATGTATACACCATCTGAGTCGGTGACGAAGGCGTTCTGAATTTCCTCATTCTTTAAAGTAATAACGTGCGATTTACCGGTCGATGGGTCCACATAGCCGACCTGGCCGTAACGGGTGACAAACCAGTAGTTGCCCTGATAGTCGGGAATGACTGCCGTAATATAGGAACCTTCCGGCAGATCTTTGCTGACATCGTACTCATTTTCTACCGTCCATTTTGGCTTACTTCCAGAGTCGTCGATTTTAAAGACCTGAATGACGTTGTCGGCGTTTCCAATCAGCGGTCGATCGCCCTTGAGAAGGGTGAAGTAGGCGCCGCCGGAGGTGTCGCTCGAGATATAGCTGAAGTCGAGGGTCTTTAAGAATTTAATGGTGGATGCTCTTTGAGGAAGGTCATACTCTGCAAGGATTTCCAGAGAGTCAGGGTCGAGAAGCAGAAGGCGGAAACCGGCAAAACCGCCGCTGACGGCGATGGCACGGCCTTTGGAGTCAAACTGGACATTGGCTACTTCGCCGCCGACAGTGTTATAAGCCTGACTTTTGACAACAGGGTTCCTGCCGAGGGGCGCGTTGTAGTTATAGCTTCCTGTGTTATAGGAGTTCCCGTGCATGCCGTTGCGGCCTTCCTCTGCTAAATAAGGGTGCTGAGGAACAACAATAGGATCGATGGGATCTGCTGTGGCTGGAGCTCCATAGTACTGCGGCAGGGTGCTGTCAACTGGTGCGTGTTTAATTGGACCCTTGGAGCCGTGGGGGCGTAGTGACTTCGCAATATCTGACTTGGAAAACTCGGTCAGAAAGTCCTTATCTTCGTTTCCGCTTGCCGCAGAGGCAACCGTGGCGAAGGGGATAGTAACTGTAAATATCAGAGCGAGCAGGAAAATAACAGTCTTCCGCACTCGCGGTAAAGGTTTGGTATTCATAAATGAATTCTCCTTGTTCTATTGGTTCAAAAAAGCTTTTGTCGTGATGGTTGAGAACTGCTCCGGAAAATCAAAAGCGCTGTTGTGAACGCCGGGGTAATAGATAACTGGCTTATTTAAAGTCTGCGCCATACGGAGAGTTTCGTTGTAGATGAGTGTTCCCTTGCTGTCTTCACCGACTGCAAAGAGAACATCCAGGTTTCTTAAGGCGTCATAAGGGACGCGGTAATTGAGAATAATATCTTTGTCGTATTTGAGGGCCAGAGTGTCTGGCAGGACATTGGCACTTTCTTCTTCCGTTGCCGCGCGTCCTCTGGGGTCTGTCTGTTTCAGCGGCGGGAAGAATACAGAGGGATCTTTTTGCTGAAAATAACGGTCTGATTCGGTAACCGGTTCAAACAGCATAAGTTTCTTGATGACTTCCGGGTGCAGTTCGGCGAGTTTCATGGCAACAGGTCCGCCAAGACTATGGCCGATTACATAGGCCGGCTGGCCGTTTCCGAAACGCTGAATCAGAGCATAGGCGTCCTTGGCATGGGCGGTCAAAATATCATCATTGTTTTTGGTGAACCCGCTGCGGACATACCCGCGTCGGTCATAAGAGATTACATGGAAATGACTGGACAGATAGTCTCCGGCATCATGCCAGAAGTCTGCGTCTGTTGCTGCCCCGTGAATGAGAAGAAGAAGGGGACCAGAGCCGGACTCTCTGACATAGAGGGGGGTGCCGTCATAGCTTTTGAATTCCGGCTCTTCGTAATACTTGGCATGCTTCTTTATGGACTTGTCCGAACCGGCAGATGCCGGAACCGCAAACAGCGAAAACAACATGACCAGGGCGAGGAGACAACAACAGCACATTCGTCCTTTTCGAAAGTTATATCTGAGTTCTTTGAGCTTCATAGTCTTTCCTCCTTACCAGTTATATAGCAGTAATCCTACAGAAATGATAGGATTAACTTTGAGAGATACTATAACACGGCCCTATATAAAAAGTCAATCCTCTTATCGTTACATTGAAAAGAAAGACCTTCTATAGTAAAATATTACAGTTACTAAAAGGAGAGGAATCTATGGCGCGAAAGCATTGGAATTTACGGAAATTGAATAAGGACCTGGCGTCAGATATTGCCAACCGGTATTCTCTGGATCCTTTTTCGGCTCTCCTTTTAATTCAGCGCGGTCTGGATACACCGGAAAAACTGGATGTGTTTCTGGACTCCTCGGAGGAGCTGGAAGACCCGTTCCATCTTCCCGATATGCAGAAGGCTGTCGACCGGATTGACCGAGCCATCTTTGAGGGCGAGCGTATCTGTATTTATGGTGACTATGACTGTGACGGTGTCACTTCCACTGCCATCCTCTATACTTATCTGGAAACACAGGGGGCTGACGTAACCTACATGCTGCCCAACCGCATGAAAGACGGTTACGGCCTCAACATGAATGTCGTCGACCGCATGAAAGAAATTGGAACCCAGCTTGTAGTTACCGTCGACAACGGCATCGCGGCGATCGACGAGGCAGACAAAATCTACGACCTCGGCATGGAACTGGTTATTACCGACCACCATCTGGAGGGGGACAGACTTCCCCGCGCTGAAGCCATTGTGGACCCTCACCGCAGGGACTGCTCCTGTCCGTTTGAGGACTATTGCGGCGCCGGTATAGCGCTTCAGCTCTGTTGCGCTATGGAGGGCAGCAGAGAACGAGTTATGGAAGATCTTGGAGATCTTGCTGCTATCGGTACGGTTGCGGATCTGGTCCCGCTCCGCGGAGAAAACCGCAAAATAGTTCAGTACGGCTTACGGCTCATCAATACTGAACCGCGTCCGGGCGTTCAGGCTATTTTGGAACAGTCTGGACTTGGCCGTAAAGCAATTACTTCCATGGAGATTTCTTTTGGAATCGCACCGCGAATTAACGCCGCCGGCCGGATGGAAACTGCCGAACACGCACTGGATCTTCTTCTGGCGGAAGAGCCGGAGGAGGCGGATCAGCTTGCCGAAGAGATTAACCAGCTGAATCAGAAACGCCACGATGAAGAAGACAAAATCTTCCGGGAAGCACTTCAGTACCTGGAAGAACATCCGAAAGAAGCTCACGCTCCGGTTCTGGTTGTTGCCGGAACGGGCTGGCATGAGGGTGTTCTCGGTATAGTAGCTTCCAAACTACTGGAGAAGTATCTTCGACCAGTTATTGTCCTGACAATTGGCGAGGACAAGGCTAAGGGCTCTGCCCGAAGCATTGCCGGATTTTCTATTTATGATGCCATCAAGAGCTGTGAAGACCTGCTTCTGACCTTTGGGGGTCACGAACTTGCCGCCGGTCTGAGTCTGAAGCCGGAGAACATTGATGCTTTTCGGGAACAGATCAACCGGTTTGCCTATGGACGGGCAAGGGTCTATCCCGAGACGGATATTGATGTCCGCTTAAACCCCGATGCTGTTTCCCTGAATCTTCTCTCCAGCCTGGAAGTGCTGGAACCATTTGGCATGTCGAACCCCAGTCCTGTGTTTGGACTGTTTCGCATGAAGATTGACAATGTGAGTATCATTGGAGAGAAGGGGAACCACAGGCGACTGACCATGCACAAGGCCGGACACAGCGCAAAAATTCAGGCGGTCTGCTTCCGTGTTCCGGATTTTCCCTATCAGTCTGGCGATGTTGTGGATACAATAGTCACGCTGCACCGGAATTTCTTCCGGGGACAGGAGAGCGTATCTGTTTTTATTGAGGATATTCGGCCGACCGGTACCGACGATGATGCCATGGCCAGAGATGAGATCCTGTTTGACCGCATCATCTCAGATCAGCCGCTTGCGCCGGAAGAGGCAGCCAAAGCGTATCCGAACCGTAAGGTGTTTGCTAAATTGTATCAATATATAAAACACGTAAATCGCGCATATATGCAGAATTACGAATACATAGACCGGGTGGCCGGCGTCAACAGTCTCATTCAGACACGGGTTGCACTGGAAGCCATGCGAGAGCTTGGGCTCCTGACCATTGATCCGGATGGCGCACTGGACCTTCCGAAAATGGAACAGAAAGTGGATTTAAACACGGCACCGGTCATGAAAAAATTGATGGATGTTTCTAATAAGGAAAGAGGGTGATCATATGGCGAAAGAAGAGACCATTGCCGCTGCAGAGAAACAGCGGGAGAAAGAACAGGAACTGGCCAAGCGCAATGTTGAGGCAAAGAAAGAAGCTCAGGCAAAGCATAAGGCGTTTTCCGAGATGGAACCGGAAAAAGAACAGAAGCCTGTTTCTACCCAGACATATGATGATCACTTTCATGATCTGTATGATCTGATGAAGAAAGAATACAGCCAGGATGAGCTGGACCTCATCAACAAGGCGTATGAATATGCAAAAGAGCAGCATAAGGATCAGCGCCGGTACTCGGGTGAACCGTATATTATGCACCCGGTTGCCGTAGCACGGATTCTGTTTGAACTTGGCATGGACTATCAGTCCGTTATTGCGGCTCTTCTGCACGACACCGTAGAAGATACCAGTACAACATTGGATGATCTTCGGCAGATGTTTGGCGATGATGTGGCCAACTTGGTTGACGGAGTCACTAAACTTGGTAAAGTCCCGCTGGCCACCTATGAAGAGCGGCAGGCGGAAAATGTGCGCAAAATGCTCATTGCCATGTCGCAGGATATCCGTGTCATTATCATTAAACTGGCGGACCGGCTGCACAACATGCGGACTCTGCAGTTTATGCGCCCGGACAAACAGCGGCAGAAGGCGCAGGAGACCCTGGAAATCTACTCTCCTATTGCGCACCGGCTGGGCATTAATACTGTAAAGGATGAGCTGGAGGATCTCTCCATCCGCTACCTCGACAATTACGGTTATACGATGATTCAAAACCTGCTCCAGGAGAACAGTGAGAAGCATCCGAACTTCATTCCGGATACAGTTGATAAGATCAAAAATCGTATTCATGACTATATTCCGAATGCAGAGGTCAACGGCCGGAAGAAGAGCATCTATGGAATTTACCGGAAGATGTTTCTGCAGGGGAAATCCTTTGAACAGATCTACGATATCTATGCCATACGGGTTATCGTCGACAGTGTAACCGACTGTTACAATGTTCTCGGTATCATCCATGACATGTATCACTCTCTGCCAAACCGGTTTAAGGACTATATTTCTACCCCAAAGTCGAATATGTACCAGTCGCTTCACACCACTGTTATCAGTGAAGAGGGCATACCCTTTGAAGTCCAGATTCGTACTTGGGAGATGCACTATACGGCAGAATACGGAATTGCCGCACACTGGAAATACAAGCTTGGCGTACAGGGCAGTGACAAGTTTGAAGAGCGGCTGACCTGGATTCGCCAGCTTCTGGAGAGCCAGAAGGACGCCGACGATGTTGAAGATATCGTTAAGACCATCAAGACAGACTTCATTCCGGACGATGTCTTTGTCTTTACCCCGAAAGGCGACGTTATTAACATTCCGAACGGCTCAACCGTTATTGACTTTGCCTATGCCATTCATACTGAAGTTGGAAACCGTATGTACGGGGCCAAAGTTGACGGCAAGATTGTCCCTCTGGACTACAAGGTCAAGACCGGACAGATTGTCGAAATTCTGCGGTCTCCGGACCCAAACAAGGGGCCGTCCCGTGACTGGCTGAATATTGTCAAAACCAGCAGTGCGCGGTCTAAAATCCGTACCTGGTTCAAAAAAGAGCGGCGCGGCGAGAATATCGAACAGGGCAAGATTCAGCTGGAGCGGACGCTTCGCCGAAACCATATTGAACTGGACGAAAAAGACGAGCAGCAGATGCTCCACAAACTATGTTCCCGCAAGGGGTTTGACAATGAGGATGACTTCCTGGCCGCTGTCGGTTACGGCAGTATCAATATGGACAACATTGTCCCCATTATTCGTGAGGAGTATCGGGATATTCTGAATGCCCATAAAGCTAATGAGCCTCAGACTCCGGAAGAAAATGAGCAGGCAACGGCTCCAAGGAGACGGACCAACAGTGAAGGCATTATTGTCGAGGGTGTCGACGATGTTCTGGTGAAGTTGTCGAAGTGCTGTAATCCGCTCCCCGGAGACGATATAATTGGTTTCATTACCCGCGGCCATGGTGTCTCCATACACAAGAGAGACTGCACCAACGTGCCGAAAGATCTGGAACACTGTCAGGAACCAGAGCGCTGGGTCAAAGTTCACTGGGCCCAGAAGGTCAAAGAGAACTTTGATGCTACACTGAAAATTTCCTGTGAAGACAAAATCGGCATGATGGCGGACATTACTACAGACCTTGCGTCCATGCATGTCAGCATTCAGAATATGTCTCTGCGGAACAACAGCAAGAATGCCAATACAGTTATCTATATGACCATTATTGTGAACAACGCCGACCATCTGAACACGGTCATCAGTCATCTGAAAAAAATTGACGGCGTAATCTATGTAGAAAGAACGGGACTGTAATTCATGAGAGCAGTTATTCAGCGGGTATCTGAGGCCTCGGTCACCATTGATGGAACTGTCCGCGGGTCCATCCAGAATGGATTTCTGATTCTTCTGGGGGTCGAGGACGACGACACAGAGGCAGATGCGGATATTCTGGCCCGCAAAACGGCTAACCTGCGGATCTTTGAAGACGAAAATGGAAAAATGAATCTTTCCCTCCTGGACCTGAATTATTCTGCTCTGGTTATTTCCCAGTTCACTTTGCTGGCCGATACCAAGAAGGGAAACCGCCCTTCCTTTATTCGGGCTGCTCGGCCGGAAACTGCTGTTCCTCTCTATGAGCGCTATATGCAGAAACTTCAGGAGAATGGCGTCAAGGATGTTCAGCACGGCGAGTTTGGAGCGGATATGAAAGTTCGCCTTCTCAACGACGGCCCGGTAACCATAACTTACGATACCAATCAGTGGATTCAGAAAGGATGACCCTTTGGACAGTCCAAATGTAAAAATAGGTCAGCTCGTTCTCGGCGGGCTCCACACCAACTGCTATCTTGTGGTTGGAACAGAGACCGGAGAGGGAATGGTAGTTGACCCCGCTATCTATGACGACCGCATACCCGAAGTTTTACAGAAACTCGGTATGAAGTCACTTCGCTATATTCTGCTGACCCATGGCCATATGGACCATATTCTCGGGGTTAACGATGTCAAGGCAAAGTTCCCGGAAGCAAAGGTAATCGGCCCCAAAGGAGATGCCGCGTTCTTCACCGACCCGTATCTCTCACTGGCCGAGCGCTTTGGAGCGCATCAGGACCCTATTCCGGTTGACCAGTTTGTAGGCGAGGGAGATGTCATTCCTTTTGACCGCTATGACATCAAAGTCCTGGAAACTCCCGGCCATACCGATGGCAGCAGCTGTTATCTTCTCGGAGATATTATGTTCTCCGGCGATACACTGTTTCGCGGCTCCATGGGAATTACCACTCATCCCACAGGTGATGCCGACTTAGAGCGTAAATCGCTCCAGAAAATTAAAAATCTTCCCGGAGACTATAAAGTCCTCCCGGGTCACGGTCACCTGACTACCCTGCAGCAGGAGCGGGATACGAATATCTATATGAGGGATTATGAATGATCATTAAACTGAAGGGGAACACCTTCCGTTATGAGATGGAAAAACTCTCAATGGCGTTCTTTCCAGATCAGAAGTTTCATATCTTCGAAGAGGGGAAAGAACCGCCGAAAAATCCCGGGAGTGAGAAAGAACCGGTCATTACGGTAACACGGACTTCTGACTCCGTTGAGGTTAGCTACGATGACCATCGGGGAACCCGGGAAAGTTCTGTCCAGCTTGTCTCGGCGGGAATTGACCCGGAACTTGCTGCGGGCCGTGCCCTGTACAATACTCTGTCCAGTGTAACCGGTATCCACCCGAAGTGGGGCATTTTGACCGGGGTACGTCCATCCAAGGTCATGCGAAAGCATCTGGAGCAGGACGGAAAAGACGAGGCTATGCGCTTCTTTGCTGATGAGCTGTATGTTGACCCTGCCAAAGCACAGCTGGCGTACCACGTCTCTGAGGCAGAAGAAGAGATTATCCGGAGTTCAACACCGGAGTCATACAGTCTGTATATTTCTATTCCGTTTTGCCCGAATCGCTGTTCCTATTGCTCCTTTGTATCTCATTCCATTGCCGCACCATCGGCAAAAAAGCTGTTTCCCCAGTACTATGAGAAACTGCTGGAGGAAGTGGCACTGACTGGAAAAATTGCAGAGCAATGCGGGCTCAAGCTGCGGTCGGTCTACATTGGCGGCGGTACACCGTCAACACTGTCTGCAAAACAGATTTCCGGCCTGCTGCAGTGCATTCAGGATAATTATGATTTCTCTCAGTGTGGGGAATTTACCTTTGAAGCCGGACGGCCGGATACCACTACAAAAGAAAAACTCCAGGCCGTTATGGATGGGGGAGCAGACCGAATCAGCATCAATCCGCAGACTATGACGGATGAAATCTTAAAGGCAGTCGGACGGAATCACTCCGTTGAGCAGATCCGCCAGACGTTCCGGGACGCCAGAGATGTCGGTTTTCGAAATATCAATATGGACCTGATTGCCGGACTTCCTGGAGATACCCCGGAAAATTTCGAGCGGTCTCTGAAGGAAGTGCTGAAGCTGGATCCGGAGTCCGTTACAGTGCACACTCTTGCCTATAAGAGGTCATCCAGCCTCATTCCCACCAAAGAGCTGTTTTCTCATGGCAGAGATACCACAAAAATGGTTGACACTTCTGTGGATTTGCTCTATAACAATGGTTATGCGCCGTATTATATGTACCGTCAGGCGCGCAGTGTAGGCAATCTTGAAAATGTCGGCTGGGCGAAGCCGGGCAGGGAGAGCCGATACAATGTGTTTATGATGGAAGAATGTCATACCATTCTCGCGTGTGGTGCCGGCGCTGTAACCAAACTGAAAAAGCCGGACAGTGAAGATATCCACCGGCTGTTTAATTACAAATATCCTTACGAGTATGTGAATCGGTTTCCCGCTCTTATGGAGCAAAAGAAAAAAATTATCGATTTTTGTTTGGGGTAATGAACCGTGAATTACTACTACCTGGATCAGATTAACGACGAAGTCCGCCGCCGTCCGCTCGAATTTATCCACGAGAGTGAACGCAGCTACGCCAAATGTCTTCGCGGCATTGCGAAAGAGGCTTCCCGTTCAGAAGGGCGAAAAGTTCTGATGCTGGCTGGCCCGAGCTCTTCGGGCAAGACCACTACAGCCAACAAACTGGCCAAAAGCATCCGCAAGAACGGTCGCCGCTGCTTTGTGGTCCATTTAGATGATTTCTATAAAAACCGAACGGAGATTCCCACCGATAAAGACGGAAAAAAGGATTTTGAAGGCATCTCAGCCCTGGACCTCGATCTGCTGCAGAATACCTTACAGGCATTGCTCCAGAGCGGACGTGCCGCCCTTCCTCAGTACGACTTTACCACCGGAATCCGCCGCGATTATGTTGTTCCTATCCATGTTCGCCACGGCGATCTGGTTATTGTCGAAGGACTTCACGCCTTGAATCCGCAGATCTTTGAACCCATTGAAGATCAGGCGAACTTACATAAGGCATTTGTCAACATCTCATCTTCTATATGGGATGATGAGAAAGATGTCCAGTTTGGACCCCGGGACATTCGGCTTCTCCGCCGAATCATCCGGGATTACAATTACAGAAACAGCAGTGTAGTCAATACATTTTCCATGTGGCCGGAGGTCATCCGGGGTGAGGAGAAAAATCTGTTCCCGTATCAGAATCAGGCGGAAATTCAGATTGATTCCTTTCATCCGTATGAGGTCTGCGTCTATAAAAAGACGGCAGTCTCACTCTTGGAACGGGTTTCCCAGAGTGGACCATTCTATGCCGCAGCGGAGAATATCATGGATAAACTGGAAAAGGTAGAGCCTCTGAGCAGTCTGATTGTTCCGAGTTCTTCTCTGCTTCAGGAATTTATCAAATGAAGCTAGGACGGTGTAACATTGGCTAAAGACAGAACAAAGGGACAGTCGCTTGTCAGCGGTGCCATGTTCCTAATGGTGACGACAGTTATTGTCCATATTATTGGCGTACTTTATAAGATCCCGCTTACTGCTACCATTGGTACGGTTGGGCGCGGATACTTCACCTCAGCATACGAAATTTACACTCCCATCTACGCAATTTCTATGGCAGGTCTTCCTGTTGCGGTATCCAAGATGGTTTCCGAGCGAATGGCGACGGGCAGGTATCGGGAAGTCCGGGAAGTCCGGGCAGTTGCGCGGCGTATTTACCTCATTACCGGTTTGATTGGTACAGGGGTACTTCTTGGGCTGGCATGGCCGTATACGCATCTGGATTTCTTTATTCATACTCCGGAAGCGTTTTACAGCGTTGTCTGTATCGCGCCATCTATCCTGTTCTGCTGTATGATGTCCTCTTACCGAGGGTATTATGAAGGTCTGCGGAACATGTCTCCGACTGGTTACTCACAGCTTCTGGAGACCGTTGGTAAACTGGTTATTGGTCTGGTACTTGCCAAGCTGGTACAGAACCGCGGCCTTGCTGAATATCATGCAGGACAAGCAGTCTATGGAGTCCCATGCCATAACATGAGCGAAGTGAGCAGTGCCATTGCTCCATTCAGTGCAGCTGCTGCTATTTTCGGCGTTACTGCCGGTACTATCCTCGGACTCATTTACCTGCAGATCCGTCACCGTGTTGTCGGAGATGGGATCACCAAAGCAATGCTGGCAGGATCCCCAGAGCCGGCATCCCGGAAGAGTCTTCGGAAATCTCTGATCAACTTTGCCATTCCGGTTGTTGTCAGTTCCCTGGTTTTGAACATTACCAACCTTATTGATACCTGGTCCATTCAGAACCGCCTGTATACCGCAATTGGCAAAAATATTCATGTGGTCAAAGCCATGTATGCCTCTCAGCTGGCGGCTTCCAATATTCTCGATAAAGATATTAAGGACTTCCTGTACGGCTGCTATGGTACCGCACTGGACTTCCGAAATATTATTCCTACGGTTATTATGACACTGGGTGTCAGTGCTATTCCGGTTTTGTCCGGCGCCTGGGCTGTTAAAGACCAGGATAAGATGAAAGGGGCTATCACCTCAGTTCTGAAAACCGCGAATGCTATTGCCATTCCGGCAGGTATTGCCATGGCAATCCTGGCTGAGCCGATTTTGAAGGTCCTCTATGTAGGAACTAATGCTGAGGCCTCGATCAGCATTTCTGCACCTTTTGTTGCTATTTATGGATATGCGGCAATTCTTCTGTCGATTTCGACGCCAATTACCAATATGCTTCAGTCCATAGGCAGGGCGGATGTTCCGGTTAAGGCATTACTAATTGGTGCCACCGCCAAAATCATCTGCAACTATACCCTGGTAGGTATTCCGGCTATTAACATAAAGGGTGCTCCGGTAGGAACCCTGGTATGCTATGGCTATATTGTCTGCCACAACCTTGTTGTTCTTCTGAAGGAAACGAAGGTTAAGCTCAATTGGAAAGACATCCTGCTGCGGCCTCTGGCTTCTGGCGCCGTAACTGGTCTAGCCACGTGGGGAGCATACAAGCTCTTTGTAGCCATTCTCCCAGTCGGAAATCCGCACTCCAGAAACGCCGGATTCACCTGGGCAACGCTCATTGCCATCGTGGTCTTCCTGGTCTTCTGGTTCGGCACTCTGCTGGCCTTCCGTGTTTTGACCAGAGATAATATCAAAAGCCTGCCACATGGCGAAAAAATCGCAAAAAGACTTGAAAAACGGGGTCTGTTACACTAAAATGGACTTAGCGTTGTTTTCGTACAAATGACCAATAATGTTTGGTTCGAATATTGATGTTTTATGGAGGATAAGAAGATGAATAAGACAGATCTTGTTAATGCTGTTGCCGAAGATACCGGCCTTACCAAAAAAGACGCTGAAAAGGCTGTTGCCTCTGTTCTGAACAGCATCACTGAGGCCCTCAAAGGCGGAGATAAAGTTCAGCTTGTTGGTTTTGGCACATTTGAAGTTCGCAACCGCGCTGCTAAACAGGGTCACAATCCTCGGACCGGCGAGCCGATGACTGTTCCTGCTTCGAAGCTTCCGGCATTCAAGGCTGGCAAAGCTCTGAAAGACGCTGTTAAATAATTAATCTGAAAATTATGATCTCGGGAGAGGCGGAATGTCTCTCCCGAATTTTTTCGAAAAGAAAGGGGAGTCCCGTACCATGAGACTCGACAAATACTTAAAGGTTTCCCGGCTGGTAAAACGCCGCACAGTAGCCAATGAGCTCTGTGATGCCAAGCATGTCTCCGTAAATGGAACGGTTCAGAGAGCCTCTTACAATGTCAAAGTCGGAGATGTTCTGGAAATCACTATGGGCAACCGTACCATAAAGGCTAAAGTGCTTTCTGTGCAGGATTACGCCACGAAAGAAACAGCCGGCGATATGTATGAATTAATTCCCTGAAAAGTGTTGCCTTTTTAGCTTGAAAAGCAGAATAGAGTTCTCTATAATAAAGACAACTGTTTTTGTGGGATAACTTCTGGGAAGGAAGGTAAATCTCTTGAGCAAGAGCGCTTCAAAATCAAATGGTTCTAAGAAGAAACGCAGAAGTTTTCTTCTCACCATCGCGTTAATTGCCTTAATTGGTTATTTTATTATTTCCCTGGTTTCCCTTCAGATTCGCATTAATCAAAAACAACAAGAGCTGGAAAGTTTAAAGCAGACGTATAAACAGGTTCAACTAAAAAATACCGAGCTGAAGCAGATTGTTGCAGAAGACGATGAGAATGGGTACATGGAACGCATTGCTCGAGATGTCCTCGGTTATGTTTTACCTGGTGAAAGTGTCTACTATGATGTCTCTTCCGGCAGCTGATCAAGGAGGATCTTCAGCTAATGGCACTGCAAAAAGGGGAAATCGTTGAAGGTAAAGTCACCGGACTTACAAATTTCGGCGCTTTCATTGAACTTCCGGAAAACAAAGTGGGAATGGTCCATATTTCGGAGGTGTCTAACCAGTTTGTCAAGGAAATCTCGGATTTCCTGCAGAAGGGTCAGATTGTAAAAGTTAAAGTTTTAAATATAGATGATTCCGGAAAAATCAGCCTGTCCATTAAACAGGCCAATGACGACCATGAACATGGCGGACATCAGCAGCACAGACGGTATAACAACCGGGATGAGCGTGGTCCCCATGAACAGCACGGCCGCCGGAACAACAACCACCGTTCCGCACCGAACGTCTGGAATGGCCAGAAAAAGTCTACTTATGCCGACAAGAGCAATCTCTCCTTTGAGGAGATGATGGCCAAATTTAAGGCAGAGAGTGACGACAAACTGACCGACTTAAAGCATGCCACCGAGTCTAAACATGGAGGTTTTTCCCGCAGAGGCGGAAACAAGCGTTACTCTTAAGTTAACACGTTTACAATTGTGAAATCAGACAGGGCAGAAAGCTTTTTCTGCTCTGTTTTTTATTGTATACTAGAGGTGGAATCTAAAGCCAAAGGAGGCTAAGGTATGAATATTACTATTGTTGGACGGAAATGCACTCCGAAAGAGTCCTTTAAGGACAGAGCTGAGAAAAAGCTTGCCAAGATTGATAAACTGTTTGGCGGAGAAGGGGATGCCAAAATTACCTGCTCAGTCATCAGAAATCAGGCAACGGTGGAGCTCACCATTCGCAATAATGGTATGTTTTACCGGACTCAGGCCACCGACGAGGATATGTCAACTGCCCTCGACGAATGCGTTGACACTATGATTCGGAAAATCCGTAAAAATAAGACCAAACTCTCCCGAAAAATCAAATCCGGCAATCTGGATTCATTCCTTGCTGATGTTCCGGTAGAGGAGGAAACTGACTATGATGTGGTCCGTC
>CAYRKX010000032.1:0-25639 GCA_964425185.1 uncultured Eubacteriales bacterium | reverse complement strand
GGCACCTGCAGCAAAGAACTTGTTTCATATTCAGGCTCCTTTTTCCTTAAAGGTTTATTTTTGCGTATCAGAGGCTGAATCGCCCTTCGTCAATTGCCGGAAGGCAGCAGGCAGATAGGAGATAAAAGCCATAAGAGTGAGTACAACAGACAAAGATACCATTACTACAATGGCCACAGACGGCAGAGACCACCAGCGGCTGAATGCGCCAAATACCGGTGCTACACAGAGCAGCAGAATCATGACAATGTAGTAATAGAATGTGGAAACCTTACCGAACCAGTTGGCTGCGGCAGGACGGAAATTCTTCGCGAGAAGAACGACGGCCCCCACGACCATCAGAACTTCCTTGACCACAAAGAACCAGAAAATTCCGCTGAAGCGGCGGAGTATGGCGTCGGAGGAAGCATGGAATGCAAAATAGTATGCAATGGCAATGGCAATTGTCGTCAGCTTGTCCGCAAGCGGATCCAGCATCTTTCCGAGGTTGCTGATCTGGTTAAATCTTCTTGCAATTTTACCGTCGAGAAAATCCGAGAGACCGGAACATGCAACGGTAATGATGGCACCAATGTAGTGGGCCTGAAGAAACAGGACCAGAAAAACCGGCACCAGAACAATGCGAATGGCAGACAGGAGATTAGGAACTGTCATGGCTCCCTCTCTCAGACTTTTCGCCTGTTCTTTGAGATAACTCATGGGATGAACTCCTCTCCTAATGAATTATAACGCGTGACGCAAGTCCCTGGGCCAGTGACACCAGATGGGAGGCCCGGATCTGTGACGCGAATGAAGCAGAATGAATAAGATGCACGGCATTCATGCCGTACAGGACAGCGGACGCAGCAGCGGCAAGAATCAGTCCCTCGAGGAGTCCGAATAGACCTCCGAGAATGGAGTCTGCCTTTCGGGCCACTCCAGTACTTCGAATAGCCCCTGTTACCAGTCCCAGCAGGAAGCGCAGGACCAGGACAAAAGCAATAAATAGTACAAGGGCGGTAATTGTCTCTACAACGACATACGGCTTACGGTTCTGATAGTGTGCTGCAACAGCAGCAGCAACCGCTGGAAGAAACCGGTAAGTCAGATATCCTGCAGCGCCAAAAGACAGGAGGCCTCTGAGGCCGTACAGTGCTCCGCGCCGGTATTGCACCAGCGTAAGAAGTAGGATAATTACGCACAATACAATGTCAATTATCATACAGGAATCTCCACCGGTTTGCAATTACGATTTCCGGGAAACATGGTGTGCCTTGACAATGCTGCCCATCTCATAGACGTAGACCTTGTTTCCGACCAGCAGCGGCTTAATGGAGTTGGAATCCGCACTTACTTTTTTGTGCAGGTATCCGTTATAGCCGTAGAGGTCTACTGTATTGGAGGTCAGGACTCCAATACGGGAGTGGGAAACAGCCAGAGCCTTAATCGGCTCGTCATAGTCCACCCGGAAATCTTCTTTTCCGGAGGGACGGTAACCAACCAGCTGCTGGGTATTAAAACTGCCATACCGTGCCTGCACGGTAATGGTATCGCCGTTTTCTCCGAAAGCGAATGCGGACAGGGTGCTGTCCTTCAGCTGTATTTTCTGACTTCGACGGAGGTCACGGACGAAGACAATTCCGTTGTCCCCCACTGCAGCCACATTGTTGTTGTCAGTGAAATGGACCGCAACCAGGGTATTGCCTAAATACTCACCCTCGAAGATGGGCTCTGAGTAGTCAAAGTCGAAAATGAAGATTTTTGAGTACTCCTCGGCATTTTCAGATCCAATGACAGAGACGGCAGCGTACTTGCCGTTATCAGACAGCGCAACCGAGGAGACTGTGTATTCGGCACAGTTCCAGACGAAAACCCGTTTCTTGTAGGTACTGTTATAGACGACAAGACGCGAAGTTGCATCGTTACATAAGGTACCAAAGGCTATATTTCCCTTCTTGCCGATGGCAGCGGTAATAATCTGCTCGTCCGAGTGGAGCTTACCCTGATCAATAATGTCAGTCCGGTTTTCTACTCGGTAACGGGTTCCGGCCCGATCATAGACCAGAGCACGGTCCGAGGAAATGCTCATGGCCGGTCTGGCATAAGAGTGCTTGACCTTTTTGACCTCCTTGGCGGTTGTATTCAGTGTCATGGTCTTGTTATTTTCTAAGACAAATATATCGCCGTTAAGGACGCCGATGCTGTCTACATTACTGGAGTTGAGCTGATAGGGATATCCGTCTCCCGGACCCATTCGGGACCAGAAGCTTTTGGAGCCGTCTTTGAAAGACGAAGATGCCATTCGAAAGCTCGACATGGCAATGATAATGAGGAGAATCAGAAGCACGATGATGGCAATGACGCGAAGCCGGGTCTGCCGTTTTTCCGCCATTTTATAGCTCTTGACCGTTCCCGCCACCTGGCGCGCTGTCGGCCGGGAAGAACGTGCCGGTCCTCCCGATGGTCGGCGAGATCTGCCAGTTGAACTTCCGGACCTGCCGGTCGATCTGCCGGATCTGTTGACGGGCCGCCCTGACGGGCGTCTGGTCGGTCTTCTGTCAGCCATCCACTTCACCTCCATAATAGACATGATTTAAATACAGTCCGCAGGCCGGAGCTGTTGGCCCCGCGGCTCTCCGGTCTTCCGCCAGGAGAATGTCCGGGATACTTCCCGGCGGCCGCTTCCCCTCTGACAGGAAAATCAGAGTTCCGGCCATAATACGCACCATATTGTAGAGAAAACCGTCTGCCTCCACCTGGAACTTGACTACGTCGCCGTCCCTGGATACAGACGCTGAACGGACTGTGCGAATGTTTCCGTTGACTTCTTCCGAATTGTTGGTAAATGAGGAAAACTTGTGGGTTCCTACAAAGTCCTGAACCTGAGTGTTTAAGAATTCCGCATCCAGCGGATGGTGGTAATAGTACGCCCGGTTTTCCAGAAAAGGATTCCTCGCTGTCCCGTTGCTGAACAGATAGATATACTGTTTGGCAATGCAGTCGTAACGGGGATGAAAACTCTCCGGTACATCTTTTGCCTCGTAAACTGCAATGTCCTGAGGAAGCTTGGCATTCAGCGCGGCAATAAGCCGGTAACAACTGATGTCCTTCTCCGTTCGAAGCGTGCAGCAGTACATGTTGGCATGAACGCCGCTGTCGGTCCTCGAACAGCCGGTCACCGACTCACGGCTCCCGAAAATTGCTTCCACCGCATCCTGCAGAACTTCCTGCACGCTCTTTGCGTTGGCCTGGACCTGCCATCCATGGTAGGCCGTGCCGAGGAAGCGGAGTTTGAGTAAAATGTTTCGCAACTGCGTCCCTCCGTCAGACAAGATGCGGGTAAAAATGGTTCAGAAGAATAATTCCTGCCGTCACTGCGGCAACGAATAACAGAGCCATCCAGTCTCTGACGCCAGTCTTCATCTGACGCATTCTGGTTCTGCCCTTGTACCCGTGGTAGCAGCGGCACTCCATGGCAAAAGAGAGCTCATAGGCTCTGCGGAATGAAGTGACAAACAGCGGAATGAACACCGGGATGAGTGCCTTGGTCCGCTCCCGGAAGTTTCCGGTCTCCAGATCGGCACCACGTGCTTTCTGTGCACTGGTAATCTTGTTAAACTCATCGACCAGGATTGGAATGTACCGAAGGGCAATGGTCATCATCATGGCAACTGTATGAATACTTCCGCGCATAAACTTGAGTGGAGACAGCAGGCGCTCCATACCATCGGTAATCAGCGTCGGCGATGTCGTGTAGGTCAGCATGGAGCTGGCCACAATGAGGCACATGACACGGACCATCATAAAGATAGCGGTATAGACACCTCCGCTGTAAATATGGAGATGACTCAAATTGACCCACGGCGTGCCGGAACGGACAAACAGAACGTTCAGGATGGCCGTAATAATCAAGATGACCACAATGGGCTTGAGGCCCCGTAAAATGGTTGTAATAGGAATTCTGGAGACGGCAACGATAATGGCCAGCGCACCGACCATCAGAAGCAGCGACCAGAAGTTCTTGCAGACAAAGATGATGACAATAAATACAATGGAGAGCACCAGTTTCATCCGCGGGTCCATCTTGTGGATAACAGAGTTTCCCGGAAAATACTGGCCGATTGTCATGTTAGACATGGGACTGCCCTCCTTTCTCCTGTTCCTCTCGGAGGCGGAGCAGTTCCTGTTCTCCCTGCTCTAAGGTATAGATGTCCGTCCGAACCGGGTACCCCCGTTTCTTCAGGCCGATAAAAATCTTGGTAATCTGCGGGACATCAAGCCCGATATCGAGCAGATGCTCTGCTCTGGCATAGACCTCTTCTACCGTGCCATACATATCCACTTTATGGTCATTCACAACCAGAACTTTCGTGGCGATCTGCGCGACGTCGTCCATACTATGAGAGACGATCATAACGGTACAGCCGGTCTGTTCTCTGTAGTTGCTGATAAGCTTCAGTACCTGTTCCCGACCGCGCGGGTCGAGACCGGCAGAGGGCTCGTCAAGAATGAGGACTTTCGGTTCCATGGCCATGACTCCGGCAATGGCAACCCTGCGCTTTTCTCCGCCTGACAGGTCGAAAGGAGATTTTTCCAGCATGTCGTCGGTGAGACCGACATAGGAAGCGGCTTTGCGAACCCGCTCATCGACTTCCTCTTCTGAGAGTTTCATGTTCTTCGGGCCGAAGGAAATATCCTTATAGACTGTCTCCTCAAAGAGCTGGTACTCCGGATACTGGAAGCAGAGTCCAACGGTAAAGCGGCTCTGGTGCAGGGTTTGTTTACTCTCCCAGATATCCTGACCATCGACATAGACTTTTCCATCCGTCGGTTTTAGGAGCCCATTGAAATGCTGTATGAGGGTACTCTTTCCGGAACCGGTATGACCGATGACCGCTACGAGTTCTCCCTCTTCAATTTCCAGGTTTACGTCTTCCAGTGCCGTAATGGCAAAAGGAGTTCCTGGTGAGTATTGATAGGTAAGATGTTCTGTCTTCAGTATTGCCATGTCAGTCCTCCTCCAGAACCGAGGAAATAGCCGAGACACATTCCTCTGTAGTCAGAACCCGGCCGGGAATGTTCCACCCGTCCGCGCGGAGAACTGCCGCAAATTCAGTTGCCTGCGGGACATCAAGCCCCACTTTGCGCAGCCCTTTAATATCGGAAAAGACCTCATAGGGGTCTCCGTCCTTGATGATTTTTCCGCCATCCATGACGACAACGCGGTCTGCTGTAGCCGCTTCTTCCATATAGTGCGTAATAAACACAACGGTTTTGCCATACTCATCATGGAGTTTATGAATTGTATCCATGACTTCCCGTCGGCCGCTCGGGTCCAGCATAGCTGTAGACTCGTCGAAGATAATGCATTCCGGGTCCATGGCAAGAATTCCGGCAATGGCTACCCGCTGCTTCTGTCCTCCGGAGAGTTTATTCGGAGAGTGCATGCGGTAGTCGTACATGCCGACAATTTTCAGAGACTCATCCACCCTGCGGCGGATTTCCTCCGGGGGAACCCCGAGGTTCTCCGGGCCGAATGCGACGTCCTCTTCAACCACGGAAGCGACAATCTGGTTATCCGGGTTCTGGAATACCATTCCGACATGCTGCCGGATTTCCACAAGATCCTCTTCGTTGCGGGTGTTGATTCCAAAGCATAGTACATCGCCCTCGTCGGGAGCCAGAATTCCATTGCAGAGTTTGGCAAGCGTGGATTTCCCGGACCCGTTATGGCCGAGGACTGCAAGGCAGTCGCCCTTATGAATGGTGAGGTTCAGGTGTTCCAGGGCCATATTGACCTCTTCCTGGTCGTCCTCATCCATGATTTCATCATAGGTAAACGAGACATCTCGAAACTCGATGGTGTCTGATTTCAGCATGGTCTTTTCTACGCTGTTCTCAGACTCCGGTTTTGGAGTGTCCTTTTTGTGTCGTTTAAACAAGTTCTTTCTGCTCCCAACTAGATATTGCGCCAAATGGCAGAGGCTCCGCACGGAAGACACATGCCGGTTGCGGTGGTCTTCAGGCCGATCTCGTCGCACTCTACGTGTCCGCCGAATTTTGGACTGATAACACTGCCGAGAATATATTTCATGACTGACGGTGACAGGCCTGTCGTGTATGAGTTAATTAAAAACATCAAAGGGTGGTCGGACAGGACCTTCGAGCAGGTCTCCACCAGGTCGTAAATCTCGTCCTCCAGCTTCCAGATCTCTCCTCCCGGTCCTCTGCCGTAGGAAGGAGGATCCATAATAATAATATCGTAATGGTGGCCGCGCCGGATTTCCCGCTGGACAAACTTGTTGCAGTCATCCACCAGCCAGCGCACATGGCCATCCGCTACTCCGGACAGTCTGGCATTGTCCTTGGCATAATTCACCATGCCCTTGGAGGCGTCGACATGAACGACAGACGCTCCGGCTTTCAGAGCAGCGACAGTGGCGCCGCCGGTATAGGCAAACAGGTTCAGCACCTGGACATCGTCTCGTCCGGAAGTCTCAATGACCTCTCGAAGATAGTCCCAGTTGACAGCCTGCTCCGGAAACAGCCCGGTATGTTTAAAGCCCATGGGCTTTATTTTAAAGGTCAGATCCCGATAGTTGATATGCCACTCTTTCGGAAACTGTTTATAGACTTCCCATTTTCCTCCGCCCCGGCTGCTTCTGCGGTAGTGTGCATTGGCATGTTTCCAGAGTGGATGGGTTTTCGGGGTTTTCCAGATGACCTGGGGGTCTGGGCGGATTAGGATAATGTCTCCCCACCGCTCCAGCTTCTCTCCGTCAGAGGTGTCCAAAAGCTCATAGTCTTTCCAGTAGTCGGTTGTTCTCATAGATGTCCGTACTCCTTAGAGAAGTCTCTCACGAACCACTTCCGCAATGACTTCACCGAGGTGCTGGATCTGTTTCGTATCCTTACCCTCGAGCATAACACGGATGAGCGGTTCTGTACCGGAGGCACGAACCAAAACCCGGCCGGTATCGCCGAGCTCATTTTCTGCATGACGGATGGCGTTTTTGATTTCCTCGTCATCCGGGAAACGGACCTTACCGGTCTTGGAGACTTTAACATTGATTAAAACCTGCGGATACACTTCCATAACAGAAGCGAGTTCCGAAAGTTTCTTCCCCGAACGCTTCATGGCTTTCAGGACCTGGATGGCGGTCAGTTCGCCGTCTCCGGTTGTGGCATAGTCCAGGAAAATTACATGTCCGGACTGCTCACCGCCAATGTTGTAGCCGTTGGCAAGCATGTTTTCGAGAACATAGCGATCACCGACTGCAGTCTTTTCGCAGTGGATTCCCTCTTTCTCGGCAAACTTAAAGAAGCCCATGTTGCTCATAACCGTAACCACAGCAGTATCCTTAGCAAGGGTTCCGTGTTCTTTCATATCTTTGGCACAGAGGGCAATGATCTTGTCTCCGTCAACAACGTCACCGTTCTCATCTACGGCGATCAAACGGTCGGCATCTCCGTCGAAGGCAAAGCCAACATCGGCACCGTGTTCTTTTACATAGTTCTGAAGCTGCTCAATATGGGTAGAGCCGCAGTTATCGTTAATATTAATCCCGTCTGGCTCTGCGCTGAGAACTGTCGTATCACATCCGAGATAGTTAAACAGTTTTCCGGCAGTAACACTGGAGGCACCGTTGGCACAGTCCAAGACAACCTTTACGCCGTTATAACGATATCCTGTTGTGCAGAGCAGATGGTTAATATAGTCCTTATAGGCGTGATCAGCGCGGGTAATACGTCCGACATCTGCGCCGACTTTTACCGGAGGAGTCTTCACCTCATCCAGAATGATGGCCTCAATTTCCTCTTCAACGGAGTCCGGAAGCTTAAAGCCGTCCTGCTTAAAAATCTTAATTCCGTTATACTCAAACGGATTGTGAGAAGCGGAAATCACAACGCCAGCATCGTAGCCATACTCCTTAACCAGATAGGCAACCGCCGGGGTTGGAATAACGCCGAGAAGAAGGACATCCGCGCCAACAGAGCAGAGACCAGCGGCAATGGCCGCTTCCAGCATGTCGCCGGACAGACGGGTGTCCATGCCGATCATGACTTTGGGGCGTTTTTTGTCGTCCTCTACTCCTTCAATTAAAACCATGGCGGCCGCCCGGCCGATCTTCATGGCAAGTTCCGGGGTGAGGAATTTATTGGCAACACCACGTGCGCCGTCAGTACCAAATAATCTGCCCATGTTTACACTCCTTTATGTTTTTCCGGTTCCGGGAAACCCAGATGCCGGTAACCAGCCGGGGTCACGATACGGCCCCGCGGGGTTCTTGAGAGAAATCCAATCTGCATAAGATACGGCTCGTAGACATCTTCAATAGTAGAAGAGTCCTCGCCAACAGCAGCGGCCAGGGTATCCAGTCCCACCGGTCCGCCGTTATAGTTTTGAATCATAGTCCGCAGAATCTGACGGTCTATGTTGTCGAGACCAAGCTGGTCAATTTCCATCCGGGACAGCGCAAGATCTGCCGTCTCTCGGGTAATGACTCCATTGCCCATGACCTCCGCGAAATCGCGTGCCCGCTTCAGCAGGCGGTTGGCAATTCTCGGGGTGCCGCGGGACCGGGCGGCAATGTCCATGGCTCCGTCCGGGTCGATTTCAATTCCGAGAATACTGGCGCTCCGCTTTACGATATCGGCAAGCTGTTCCGGGGTATAGAGCTCCAGACGAAGCACTACGCCGAACCGGTCCCGCAGCGGTGCGGACAGCTGTCCTGCTCTGGTAGTAGCACCTACCAATGTAAAATTAGGAAGATCCAGGCGGATAGACCGGGCACTGGGACCCTTGCCGATAATAATATCTATGGCATGGTCCTCCATGGCCGGGTAAAGGATTTCCTCTACCTGTCGGGACAGCCGGTGAATTTCGTCGATAAACAGTACATCGCCGTCGTTTAAGTTGGTGAGAAGAGCAGCGAGGTCACCCTGCTTCTCAATGGCCGGTCCGGAGGTAACCCGGATGTCCACTCCCATTTCCGCCGCAATAATTCCCGACAGCGTGGTTTTTCCAAGACCGGGAGGGCCGTAGAGCAGAACGTGGTCCAGCGACTCATTCCTTCTCTTGGCCGCGTCGATGTAGATTTTGAGATTTTCCTTAACCTTGTCCTGGCCGATATACTCGTTCAGAGTGCGGGGCCGCAGGGAGTAGTCCACACCGGACTCGTCGTCTCCGGCGGCATACTCCGGCGTCATCAGCCGGCTCTCAAAGTCGAGTTCGTCATCCTTCATGTATGTCTGATCTCCTGATTTTTAAAAGGTTAAAGGGACAGATTTTTCAGCGCCAGCTTTAACATCTGTTCCGTCTTCAAGGTCGGGTCCAGTTTGGCAACCGCCTTGGAGGCCTCTGCCTGTGTGTACCCCAGCATAACCAGAGCACTGATGGTTTCAGCTACAGCACTGCCACCTGCTCCACTTGATACAGCGGTTGCAGAGACGCCGGAAGTATCCATGCCTTCTAGTCCCTTGGCAACTTTATCTTTCAACTCCAGGACTACGCGCTGCGCAACCTTCGGGCCGACACCCTGAGCACGGGTCAGCGCCTTGTAATCTCCGGAGGCAATACTCAGCGCAAGCTGTGAGGGCTCTAGCTGAGAGAGAATGGACATGGCCGCTTTGGGTCCCACTCCGGAGACCGAGGTCAGCATGATGAAAAAGTCTTTTTCTTCCTTGTCATAGAACCCGTAGAGATCCATGCCGTCCTGCTTAAAGGCCAGATATGTGTACAGGGTTACCTGGCTGCCCTCCGGACCCAGCTTCTTCAGTGTATTCATGGAGACCTTGCAGAGGAATGCAATGCCGTTGCAGTTAACAGCGGCGCTTGTCGTGTCCGTAAAGACCAGTTCCCCGGTCAGACTGTAAAACATGCCGATTCTCCTCCCCTCAGATTCCTTTACGTACTTTCAGCTCGTGTCGGGCGATTTTGTCCTCGAGTGATCCGAGCGCGGATCCATGGACATGGGCGTGGCAGATGGCCATTGCCAGGGCATCTGCCGTGTCGTCCGGCTTTGGGACTTCGTTCAGATGCAGAATAATCCGGGTCATCTCCATGACCTGTCGTTTCTCCGCCTTGCCGTATCCGACAACCCCCTGTTTGACCTGCATGGGGGTGTACTCGTTAATTTCCAGTCCATGCTGGCGGCAGGCAAGCATCAGAACCCCTCGGGCCTGGGCAACATCAATGCCTGTGGTCTTGTTGTTGGTAAAGTACAGTTTTTCCATGGAGAGAACTTCCGGACGGGTCCGATCCATAATGGCCATGGCCTCGTCATAAATCTGCTCCAGCCGTTGGTCAAAGGGAAGACCTGCCTGTGTGGTTATGGCGCCGTAGTCTACAACCGAGAAGCGGTTCTTGTTATAGTCGAGAACACCCCAGCCCACGATGGCATAACCGGGGTCAATTCCTAAGATGCGCATGGTCTCCCTCCACTCATAGATACAATCAAAACATTTTATCATCATATGTAAAAAAGTACAAGAAACAAAGGAGCGGGACGAGGTCCCGCTCCTTGAAATTTTCAAATTGGTCACAATTCCAGTTTTTCGATTTTTTCTGCAATCTCCTTCTGCCGGTCGTAGAAGAGCAGCTCCTTATTGTGGTCATAATATTCATCGCAGCCATACGTGGCAATGAACCGGGAAGTATACTCATTTGCCGTCAGTTCCGTCACAAAGATCAGGACTTCCTGTCCCTCCGGGTAGACCTTATCCAGATAGTGGAAAATATTGGCAAGATGCTCATGAGCATTGTTGACTTTCCCCTTCAGAATATCCACGTTCTCATTGAAGTTGTGCTCAATCATGTCGTTGATGTCAAATGCAGCATCGGCATTTTGAATGATGTGCATCTCCTGGTCCATAAAGTTCAGGATCATATTCTGCAGATGAATTTCATCCCGGGAAATGCTGGACGTGCGTTTGCCTTTCGCAAGTTCTGTCCGAATGGAGTTGGACTCTCCCTTGAACGCTTCCAGAGGCTCAATGCCCTTTCCGATGTTAGATCGGATGTTTCGAAGTTTCGGAATAAGATGCTCCAGCATGGTCTGGGTGTCCATAATCTCTTTTGCCTCACCGAAGACATAGTCGAGAAGGAGCCCGACAACCGCCAGTTTTTCATCAAACGGGGCCCGTTTCGCTCTGGCCTCCATACTGGCATCATAGTTTCCGGCGGCAATCTCCGGGATTTTATAGTCGGTCTTATACTTATTAAATAAGTCATAGTAGGAAGAGAAATCCTTGGCAATGTCGCGGTCCTGCAGATACTGCTCAATGAGGTCACGGTCTACAGTTATATTCATCTTCTCGTAGACTGTAATCATCCGGCTCAGATCGTCCCAGCTTCTGGCAGTAACAAACCGCTTCCCCTCTACCGTGCTCTCTACCTTGTAGAAATTCGTCTTCTTGATTTCCAGATAAGAGAGAATTGCGGGATGCATGCCGATTTTATAGGCATACTTTTTCCAGGTCTCGTAGTCCGGCTCTACCTCTATTTTTTTCAGGCGGTCCAGGGTGACAATATCAAATTCATGGACAGAATTGTTATACTCCGGCGGGTTGCCGGCAGTGACAATAACCCAGCCGTCCGGAACGCGGTGCTTACCAAATACTTTATACTGCAGGAACTGCAGCATAACCGGAGACAAAGTCTCCGATACACAGTTAATCTCATCGAGGAAAAGAATGCCGTTCTTCACCCCGGATGTCTCCTCCATCTCATAGATGGAAGCAATGATGTCACTCATTGTGTACTCTGAAACATCAAATTCCATGTCTCCATATTTCTTGTGCACAATAAACGGCAGGCCAAGAGCACTCTGCCGTGTGTGATGGGTCATGGAGTAGGCAAGAAGCCCAATTCCCATCTCTCCGGCAATCTGTTCCATAATTGCGGTCTTGCCAATGCCGGGAGGTCCCACGAGAAAGACCGGCCGCTGCCGTTCCACCGGGATCTCATACTCCCCGGTCATGGGGTCCTTCGCCAGATAGGCGGAAACCGCGTTTTTGATCTGTTCTTTTGCTCGGTTTATATCCATAACTAACCCTCAGATTTCATTGGTTCGCAGAACCAGGCGAATCGCCCATGGCGGGACATCGGGATTCGCATAATAGTCGTTTAAGTAGACGAAAGCCGACCGGTAGGGAGGAGGCTGTTCCGGGAAAGTTCCAAAGCCGTCCGTAAAGTAGATCAGGCCCTTTAAATTGGTAAACTCATGCTTGGCGATGAGCTCATCTACATAGCGGAATACCGGTCGGAAATCCGTACCGCCGAAGCCATGCAGTTTCATGGTCTTCATGTACTCGTCGAATTCTTCCTGGGATGTGATTTTGGCATCCTCCTGAATTTCCGCATCGCACTGGATAATGTGGACATTGATTTTGTGGAAGAAATTCTCCTGACTTTTCAGAACTGTATACGTGTGACGGATAAACTTCTGAACAACGTCCCCCATAACGGACCCGGAAGTATCCACCGCGATGACAAAGTCCCGGATTTTTTTCATCTCTTTATATTCCAGAGGTTCAATTAGCGGCATGTTTTTGTACAGCCGCAGCCCATAAGTGTAAAAATTGTTGTCGAATTCCTCGTCGTTCGTGGTAATTTCTTCCCCATAACCGCTGTGATTTTGGCATCCTCCTGAATTTCCGCATCGCACTGGATAATGTGGACATTGATTTTGTGGAAGAAATTCTCCTGACTTTTCAGAACTGTATACGTGTGACGGATAAACTTCTGAACAACGTCCCCCATAACGGACCCGGAAGTATCCACCGCGATGACAAAGTCCCGGATTTTTTTCATCTCTTTATATTCCAGAGGTTCAATTAGCGGCATGTTTTTGTACAGCCGCAGCCCATAAGTGTAAAAATTGTTGTCGAATTCCTCGTCGTTCGTGGTAATTTCTTCCCCATAACCGCTGAACTTTTTGAGAAACTCGTCATAGTTGTATTTTTCCCGGTTGACCGCCTCCAGGTTGTAGACCATGTCACCGGCCTTAACCCCGCGTGAAGCGCCAAAGGTCTCCAGCTCCGTCTGCATATCCTGGGCAATTTTCTCCCACTGCTCCTCGAGTTTCCGGTTGGCATTCAGAGCCATGATATCCTCGTCGTCTCCGACATTGTCATCTTCAAATTCCGATCCGTCAAAATGCGGCATGTCTTCTGCCACCTGTTCGGATCCGCCGTAGACTCCGTCTTCGGGATTCCGGTCCTGTGTCTCATCTCCATCGCCCCGGTTTTGTCCGCCTCCGCCATTTCGGCGGTTCTGGGAAGAGTTCGCGTTTTCCTGTTCCGAATCAGCAAATCTTGGAAACCAGTTTTCATGATCATCCGCGATGAACATGTTCTGCCAGTCCTGAAGCTCTTCACCACTCAGATGCTGAGACAGCAGGTAGTCATAAATACATTCTGCTGTAAGATACTGGACTTTCGTCCTAAGCTCTTCAATTACCGGCTTTTCCTGTTCCCCCTGTTCGGTACGGGTACAGTCGAGGTCAATGGAATTAATCAAATTTTCCACGCTGATGTCTGCCGCCAACGACCAGCAGTCGTGGTCAACTCTGGCCGAGACAAATTCGTGGCGAAAGACACAGTGGAGAACCATATGGAGATAACTCCGGTTGACAATTTTCTGAGACTCCTTGAATTGTTCCAGGACATGCCGCGCATTATATTCAATTTTGGCGCCGTCAACCCGGTAAGTTACCGACTCATCCTCGGAAGGAACCAGTTGAAACCGTCCAAGCGCATTCTCCATAAACCGGAGGTTGACCATCAGAGTGTTCCGGGAAAGCAGTAAAATCTGCTGACCTAAATCGTTAATGGTCTCCTGTTCAGCCACATCCTCACCTCTTTTGATGCAAGGCTAAAAAAGGAGCTGCACATTCGTGCAGCTCCCAGTACATATCTTTATGCGATTAGAAAAATCTCTTAATGAGCTCTTTGGAGTAAGTAGCGGTCTCTTCCATGTCGCCGAAGGACATAACCTCACCTGCATAATAGGTGTTGTTGGTGCCCTGCATAGCCTCTACTTTGTCGTACCAGCCGTTTGCATAATCCTCGGAGAAGACATGCGGGAAATAGTACCAAGCTTTTTCCATAACGATCTTGTCGATTGGAGCGTCACAGATCTTCATGTCGTCAATTACGTTCTGTTTGCAGGTCTCGTAAGGAATGTCTGCTTCGTCCTTATGGTTCTGGAGAACGTAAGTGATGATCGGCTGTCTGTCGTCGTCGGTCCATCTCTTGAAGTAGAGCATGCAGTGACCACGGCGGTCGTTTCTCATGTTGTCGAAGATGTAGTAAGACTCATCCGGAACATCCTCAGGTTTCATGGTAACGCCCATGGTGTCATAACGAGAGTAGTCGATCTTACCGAAGAGATCTTTCTCCTGCTCGGTAGCATCTGCATAGTTCGGGAAATACTGAAGAGGAGAGGTAACAATAAGCTTATCAAACTCTTCAACTTCACCGTTAACAGTGATGTAAACCTTGTTGTTCTTACGCTCAACCTTGGTGATGTCAGCGTTGAGAACTGCCGGGTTCTTCAGATGCTCGTTAACAGCCTCATAGATGTGCTGTGTGCCCTGAGCCCAGGTCCAGAGGTCAAGTTTCAGGAAGTCCATAAGAGTCTCAAAGTCGAGATACTTAAGAACATAAGCAGCCGGGATCTCGTCGAAATAACCATAACCGAAAGAGGTGTATGGCCCAATCCATGCGTCAGCAGCAAGCTCAACTTTGTTCTTTTTCAGGAACTCGCTAAACGGAAGAGCAAGATCTTTGAGGTTCGGGTTGTCGATCTCATATTTCTCGTTCTTAGCGTCGTTGCTGAAGCCTTCAGCCTTACCATAGGCAACACCGCGGTGACCGTTGATGTCGTAGCCTTTATACTTGGTCTCAAGAAGGTTACCGAGTTTTTTGATCTGGTTCTTCATCTTGAGGAGCTGCGGAATCTTAAGAATGTTCTTCTTAGGATTGTAAGGATCAATTTCCTTACCCTCTTTAGATTTAATCTTACGGTTAAGTGGAGGGCCATCATGAGTGTAGCCGCCGAAATCTTCGAGCTCTTTAACGGTGTAGTAAGTTGGGCAGCCAAGTACTGCGCCCATCTCATATCTCTTACCGTCAACGCCTACTGGGGAGCAGCATTTACCGCCGACTTCGCCCTCTTTTTCGTATACTACATAGTTATAGTATCCGGCTTTTTCAAGGTATACAGCTGCAGACAGACCTGCAGGGCCGCCACCGATGATGGCAATTCTGTTGTTCTTGTCCATAAGAATAACTCCTTTTCCCATAATAAGTATGTACAAATACCTTTGTTTGAAAATTCACAGCGTTATGTGAACTACTGTGAAACTCATCGAGTAGTATTATAGCACAATAGCGTATAAATGGAACACCTTAAAAAAATAATTTGTTTAATATTTCCCAAGCATGTCCATTTATATTATAATGTTTTTTAGTAATGCCGCTTAGTTTGTGAAAATTTGCACACTGTGTGGGACAGGACATTTTCGTGGGTAAAGCGGCTGAAAGGTTGGAATTATTATGGGAA
This sequence comes from uncultured Eubacteriales bacterium, assembly GCA_964425185.1. Classification (GTDB taxonomy): domain Bacteria; phylum Bacillota; class Clostridia; order Oscillospirales; family Acutalibacteraceae; genus RUG420. The sequence goes on along the minus strand of CAYRKX010000032.1, from coordinate 10,092 downwards.
ATATTGTTCGTCACTCGACCTTTGAGGAGCTGCTGACTGCCGGAAAAGAAATCAGTGGAAACGGCCCCGCGGTCTACTACGAAGAAGCCGGAGAGAAAAAGTCGCTGACCTATCAGGAACTTCTGGACAAAATTAACGAGGTTGAACTTCCAGACGGCACCTGCATTGGCATTCTATGCGACGGCGGTCTCTCCACTATTTTGAATATTTTTGCTGCGGCCAAAGCCCGGAAACAGATCGTCATGCTGGAACCCTCTCTTCCTATCTCGGCCTTAAAGCTGCTCATTCAGTCCACAGACTGTGACGGCCTCATGGGAAAAGACAGTGAAGACCCGGAACTCCGTTCCGCACTTGGAAAAGGCGCCGAGGTTCCAAGCCATAACATCCTGTACTTCACTTCGGGTACTACCTCTATGAACAAGGCTGTTGTCCTCACAGAAAGTTCTTTCTGCGCCAGCGCATATAACGGCAGTTCGTGCGACCCTCTTGCACCGGGAGATATCCTTCTTGGTCTCCTCCCCTACAGCCATGTCTACGGATTTGTCTGCTGCCTGCTCTGGGCCTGGGAATGCGGCGCTGCTGTCGCTCTCAGCCGGGGACGCCGGCATTTTCTCGACGACTGTGCCTTTTATAAACCGACGGTACTCACTCTGGTTCCTGCTCTTGTCGGTTTCTTCTACCAGAACAAGCTTTTCAACCCGGAGTTAAAACAGCTCCTCATCGGAGCCGGCGGCTGTTCTCCCCAGCTCATGGCAGCTATCAAAGCCATGAATATCGATGTCAGTTTTGGGTACGGACTTACGGAAACTTCCTCCGGCGTTGCCATCAGCACAGGTAATGCTGACCCCACCCAGCTCACTGTATGCCCTGACTTTACTGTCAAACTCGGAGAAGATGGAGAAATTCTTATTCACTCTGACTACTGCATGATGCAGGGTTATTATAAGAATCCGGAAGCAACTCAGGCCGCCATTCAGGATGGATATCTCCACACCGGTGACCTTGGTAAGTTCGACGACCAGGGCAAGCTGCACATCATCGGACGAAAAAAAGAAGTTCTGGTTCTTCCGAGCGGCACCAAGATCTTCCTTCCGGAATATGAAATGCAGCTCTCACAGGCCCTTCATGAAGATGACCTCTGCGTCATGCTTGACAACCGAAGCAAGGTCATTGCCATTGTCTCCGCAGAAGGCAAAAAGCCGGAAGATTACCAGGAAGCACTTAACCAGTTCAATTCCACCAAAGAGCGCAGTGAACAGGTAACCCGTCTCGAAGTTCGGGCCGAACCTCTGCCCCGCACGGCCACTGGAAAATTAAAACGCTGGATGATCATCAGCAATTGACAAAAAAATGCCAAGTCGTTAGTATAAAGATACTTGTGGTATTTATAAAACATTATGGGAAAAGGAGTTAATTATCATGGCTAAAGCCTACACCAAAGAGCAAATCGCAGAAAAAGTCAAAGAGGTCATTGCGCAGTATATCCCGGAAATCGATATCAACACGCTGAACAATGACACCACTCTCGGCAACGTCGGCGAGTTCGACTCAATGAACATTCTTCTCATCATCACCAAGCTCGAAGCTTACTACAATGTAGAAATTCCAGATCGGAAATGGAAAAAGCTCCAGACCTTCGGCGATGTAGTAGACGCATTCTACGCAGAACTCTAATGGACACTCCCTCAGTATACAGAAAAGATCTGAAAATTCTCGCCGAGCACGTCACCATGACGCAGAAGCTCCGGCCGTCGGTTCTGCTTCGCTTTCTACAGGAGGCATCTATTGCCCACACGGAGGCATTGGGAGCAGGCCGTGCAAAAACGCTGGACCGCGGGTTCCTCTGGGTTGTCTTAAATCAGCATATTGAGATTTCCCAGATGCCTATCTATGATGATGAAATCACCGTGGAATCCTGGCCGGGACCGACGCAGCACATTCTGTTCCCCCGCTATTACCGCATTCTTAACTCCAAAAGCGGGGACATCATGGTGAATGGTGCAGCCACCTGGATTATCATCGATGCCAAAAAGCGCAAAATGATCTTCCCGGATGCCAATGGAATTTCCGTTCCGGGAATTCACAGAGACGGCGAGCTTGAAATTCCACCGCACATCAATTTTCCGGATCTTCCCCTATCGGCAGATCAGAAAGTGACCTTCAGCCGTACAGATATCAACGGGCATCTCAACAACACGTCCTACCTGGACTTTGCCGAAGATCTTCTTCCCATCGAATTCCCACGGGATCATTCCCTGAAGACAATTGATATTGCCTATAAAGAGGAAATCCGCGCCGAAGAAGAATTCACAATCCACTACGGGCAGGATGGAGACAGCTGGTATTTCAAAGGTGAACCCGGAAAGTTCACTCTTCGGATGGAATATTGACCAATCATACAGACAAAAAGGACCGGTTAAAACCGGTCCTTTTCTTGTTCTGTTTTATTTCAGGGAGATGGGGTCCCAACCGTAATCTTCAAATGCTGTCACTGGCAGTTTGTTGTCTTTCACATACTGCTGCAGACAGAGTTTGCGCATTTTAGCCGTTTCCGGCTCACTGACGTCACCGACAATCTGTTTGAACTGATGATAGAGCGCTGAATCGCCGGCACAGATGCTCTTCAGGGAGTCATCCATGTCATCACCATCCGACGTCATGCGGAACTGCTGAACTTTGTAGCCAGCATCGGTGGGAGTCAGGACCATAACGCCCGGAAACTCCCCGCCAGACTCATTGTAGAGAATAGAGCCGCGCCGGCTGTAGTTCAAAATCCAGAACTCGCCCCAGATTTTCACAACATTCGGGTTGGAATCGTCTACCTTCAACACCATGGGAACGGGAACCATGGCCTCACCCCGGTTCATGTGAAAACTTTCGCTTCCCAGAGAGGTCAGATACTCACAAACCGTTGTCAGATACCGGTTTTTCCCGCCATAGTGATACTCCGGAAGCTCCGGCAGAGTCTGACTCATCAAAGTCCACGAATGGTGACCCTCATTGGACAGTACAGAATCAACTTCTGTGCCGCCGTTCCGGGTCACAGTGTTGTCCTCCAGTGAGTCATAAACCTGCTGGTGAACTTTACCGTGTGACTTATAGGCCGCCAGAACCGTTTTTCCGTCACAGTCCAGATAGACAACCCGCGGTTTTCCGTCTGTCACAGTGATGACATCCAGAGATGCCGCATTTCCGTTCATGACAAAGTCGTAAAATTTCATCCAGTACTGATAGCTCTCTCCGAGACTTTCCCCTTCCTCATTGACATAGACGCCGGAAGAGGCAAGCTTTTTTCGCTGGGAAGCTCCCAGACGGGCCGGAGTGTACCAGTTCAGATGCTGCGTAATTTTCTCGGTCTTTCTCCCCTTCAGCTTGGAAGGGTCCTGATTTCCTGTCGTGCACGCGGCAAGGGAAAGCAGTAGCGCCAGTGCTGAAACGATAGAAATGATTTTCAGGAATGTTTTTCTCACAGTCTTTTGATGACTTCCTCGGTAACTTCTGCTGTTTTCAGCGGAGTGCCCTCGCTGTCGCCAATGAGATCTGCGGTGCGAAGGCCGTCATTTAAGAACTGATTGACAGCGTTGTCAATGTCATCTGCTTCTTCTGCAAGAGAGAAGGAGTACCGAAGCATCATAGAGGCAGACAGGATCGTTGCCAGAGGATTGGCAATACCCTTTCCGGCAATATCCGGTGCAGAGCCGTGGATTGGCTCATACATGCCTCGTGTTGTGTCATTCAGAGATGCAGACGGGAGCATACCAATAGAACCGGTAACCTGAGACGCCTCATCCGACAGGATGTCGCCAAACATGTTGGAGCAGAGAACAACGTCAAACTGAGACGGGTTTCTGACAATCTGCATGGCAGCGTTGTCAACCAGGACGTCGCGGACTTCTACTTCCGGGTACTCCTTGGCAATTTCGTGAACGGTCTTTCTCCAGAGCCGGGAGGTTTCCAGAACGTTGGCCTTGTCAATGGACGCAAGCTTCTTGCCGCGTTTCATGGCTGTCTCAAAAGCAACCCGGGCGATTCGCTCGATTTCAAATTTGGAATAGCACTCGGTATCATAGGCCTCTTCGCCGTACTTGCCCTGACGATATCCACGGTCGCCGAAATAAATACCGCCGGTCAGCTCGCGGACAATCATAATGTCAAAACCGTCTTTGATGAGCTCTGTGCGAAGCGGACTGGCATCGCTGAGAGCCGGGTACAGTTTGGCCGGTCTCAGATTGGTAAACAGCCCCAGTGCGGAACGAATTCCGAGAAGAGCTTTCTCCGGGCGTTTGTCCGCCGGAAGAGAGTCATACTTCGGGCCGCCAACAGCACCGAGCAGAACACTGTCAGACGCAAGACAGCCATCAACGGTCTCCTGGGGAAGCGGCTCTCCCGTCTCGTCATAAGCGCATCCGCCGATGAGGTACGGTGTAAATTTGAAATTGTGATTGTATTTCACGCCGACTTCTTTCAGCACCTCAACAGCGCTGTCGACAATTTCCGGACCGATTCCGTCTCCACGCAGGAGCGCAATGTTGTAATCCATTCTGGATACTCCTTCTACTCTTTCGAATTCTTTACTTGATAATTCCGTCGCGGACCGACTGGACCAGCCCGCCCTCGCGGATGATATTCTGAATAAATTCCGGGAACGGTTCCGCCTGGAATTTCTCCCCGGTGGTCTCGTCCGTGATAATGCCGGTATCCAGATCCACATGAACCCGGTCGCCTTCACTGATGGCATCTACCGCTTCCGGACACTCCATAATCGGAAGACCGATATTGATGGAATTGCGGTAGAAAATACGGGCAAAGCTCTTGGCAATAACAATGGAAATGCCGCTCGCCTTAATAGAGATTGGTGCATGCTCACGGGAAGAGCCGCAACCAAAGTTCCAGCCGGCAACGATAATGTCGCCCTCTTTAACCCGGTCATGGAATGTCGGGTCAAGATCTTCCATACAGTGAGCCGCAAGTTCTTTCGGGTCACCGGTTGTCAGATAACGTGCCGGAATAATAACGTCTGTGTCGACGTTGTCTTTATATTTGATGACATCGCCTGTTCTAATCATGCGAGCACCTCCTCAGGAGAAGAGATCTTGCCGGTCAGGGCCGAAGCCGCGGCAACTGCCGGGCTGGCAAGGTAAACTTCCGATTTCGGGTCACCCATACGACCGACGAAGTTGCGGTTGGTTGTGGCAACCGCTCTCTCTCCGGCAGCAAGGATACCCATGTAGCCGCCAAGGCAAGGACCACAGGTCGGAGTGGAGACAACACATCCAGCCTCAATGAAGTCCTTAATAAATCCGGCGTTGAGGCACTGAAGATAGATCTCCTGAGTGGCCGGAATAACAATAACCCGGACGTTTTTGGCGACTTTATGGCCGCGGATAATATCGGCGGCCTCTTTAATATCCTGGAACCGTCCGTTAGTGCAGGAGCCGATAACAACCTGGTCAATCTTGACATCCCCGCACTCGTCGATAGTCTTGGTATTTTCCGGAAGATGCGGGAAGGAAACCGTAGATTTGAGCTCGGAGAGATCAATCTCGTAAGTCTCTTCATACTCAGCATCGTCATCAGCTTTATAGATAACCGGTTCCCGTTCAGCATGTTCTTTTTCGTAGGCAAGAGTTACATCGTCTACGTCAAAAATACCGTTTTTAGCACCGGCCTCAATTGCCATATTGGCAATGGTGAGACGGTCATCCATGGTCAGGTTCTTCAGACCCGGGCCGGTGAATTCCATGGATTTGTAAAGAGCGCCGTCAACGCCGATCATTCCAATAATATGGAGAATCAGATCTTTACCGCTGACATACTTCGGGAACTCGCCTTTGATAATAAAACGAATTGCCGGAGGGACTTTGAGCCATGCCTTACCAGTAGCCATTCCGCAGGCCATGTCGGTGGAACCGACTCCGGTGGAAAAAGCGCCTAGTGCGCCATAAGTACAGGTGTGAGAGTCTGCACCGATGACGAGGTCTCCCGGAACAACCAGTCCCTGCTCCGGAAGAAGTGCATGTTCAATGCCCATCCGTCCGGCATCATAAAAGTTCGGAATATCTAATTCATTGCAAAAATCCCGGCAGGTCTTGGCCTGGATAGCCGCTTTAATGTCCTTATTCGGGACAAAGTGGTCCATGACCATAATAACCCGGTCCTTGTCAAAGACATCGTCTTTGCCCATCTTGTTAAATTCGCGGATAGCCACTGGAGAAGTAACATCGTTTCCGAGAACTTTATCCAAATTGACAAGAACAAGCTGGCCTGCTGTGACACTGTCCAGTCCTGCATGAGCAGCGAGGATTTTCTGTGTCATTGTCATGCCCATTGGTCTGTCGCCTCGTTTCTCTGTATAGTTTCTTAGTCTTTAATATTGATAATAGCGCCTCTGTCAGCAGAAGATACCATCTTGGAATAACGGCGAAGGTACCCAGTAATATGTTTTTCGGGAGCCTTTGCGCCAGCCGCTTTTCTCTTGGCCAGTTCTTCGTCGGAGACTTCCAGCTTAATGCTGTAATTCGGGATGTCGATGGAGATCATGTCACCCTCTTCAACATAGGCAATCAGTCCACCGGAAGCAGCTTCCGGAGAAACATGGCCGATAGCAGCGCCGCGGGTTGCACCGGAGAAGCGTCCATCAGTAATGAGAGCAACTTCCTTGTCAAGGCCCTCACCGGCAATAGCAGATGTTGCGCTAAGCATTTCTCTCATACCAGGGCCGCCTGCAGGGCCTTCGTAGCGGATAACCACTACATCGCCCGGTTTAATACCGCCGGCATAGATGACTTTAATGGCCTCTTCCTCACTGTTGAAGACACGGGCCGGTCCTCTGTGAACCAGCATTTCCGGAGCAACAGCGGAACGTTTGACAACGCAGCCGTTCGGAGCGAGATTACCGTAAAGAACAGCAATGCCACCTGTCTTGGTGAACGGGTTGTCAAGGTCACGGATGACATCCGAGTTGAGTTTCTTGTGTCCCTGAAGATTCTCAGCCATAGTCTTGCCGGTACATGTCATAACGTCAGTATCGATAAGTCCGGCCTCAGCCAGCTCATTCAGAACCGCATAGATTCCACCGGCCTCGTTGAGATCTTCAATATATGTTCTGCCCGCAGGTGCCAGATGGCAGATGTTCGGGGTGTGTTCGCTGATTTCATTGACCCGCTTCAGGTCGAATTTTACGTCAATTTCGTTGGCAATGGCAGGAAGATGAAGGATGGTGTTGGTGGAACATCCGAGAGCCATATCCGTGGTAATGGCGTTGTAGATAGCCTCTTCGGTCAGAATATCTCTGGCGCGGATGTTTTTCTTGACCAGTTCCATAACCTGCATACCGGCGTGTTTCGCAAGCTGAAGTCTTGCGGAGTAAACGGCCGGAATGGTACCGTTTCCGGAAAGACCCATACCCATAACCTCAGTCAGGCAGTTCATGGAGTTCGCAGTATACATACCGGAACAGGAACCACAGGTCGGGCAGGCCTTATTTTCATATTCAGTCAGTTTGGCCTCGTCAATTTTACCGGCTGCGTAGGAGCCGACAGCCTCAAACATGCTGGAGAGGCTGGTTTTATGTCCGTCGACGTGTCCGGCAAGCATGGGACCCCCGCTGACGAAAATAGTAGGGAGATTTAACCGGGCTGCGGCCATGAGAAGGCCGGGGACGTTTTTGTCGCAGTTCGGAATCATAACAAGTCCGTCAAAACCGTGCGCTTTGACCATGCACTCTGTAGAGTCGGCGATGAGGTCACGGGTAACGAGAGAGTACTTCATACCCTCATGGCCCATGGCAATACCGTCACAAACCGCAATTGCCGGGAAGACGATTGGCGTTCCGCCAGCTTCCGCTACACCCATTTTGACAGCTTCTGTAATTTTGTCGAGTCCCATATGTCCCGGAGCAATTTCGTTGTAGGAGCTGACAATGCCGATCATGGGACGGCTGAGCTCCTCTTTTGTCAGGCCCAGCGCATTGTAGAGTGAACGATGCGGGGCGTTGTTAAAACCATCAATTATCGTATCTTTAACCATAGTAAACCGTCTCCTAATGAAAAAACGAAGGAGCGCAGTCCCTGTGCGGTCTGGCTGGCGCCCAGGACAGATCGTCCGGCACGCGTTTGCCAATCCACCAGAGTCTGCGCCCCTGCTTATCCAGCTGCTAGCAGCCGGCTGTCATCAGTTGTTGATGAGTTTGTCTTCGTCGTTCCAGCTGTAGAGAGCACGGATTTCCTTACCGATCTTCTCAGACGGGTGGGCAGCTGCCTTATCTCTGAGAGCGCGGAAGTGAACCTGGCCGCCAGCATCGGACATATCAAGCAGGAAGTCTTTTGCGAAAGTACCATCCTGAATATCGGAGAGGATATCTCTCATAGCCTGTCTGGTCTGCTCGGTAACGATCTTCGGGCCGGTGATATAGTCGCCGTACTCAGCAGTGTTGGAGATGGAATATCTCATTCCGGCGAAACCACTCTCATAGATGAGGTCAACGATGAGCTTCATCTCATGAATGCACTCGAAGTAAGCGTTTCTCGGGTCATAACCAGCTTCGCAGAGGGTGTCAAAACCAGCCTGCATAAGAGCGCAGACACCGCCGCAGAGGACAGCCTGCTCACCGAAGAGGTCGGTCTCAGTTTCAGTCTTAAAGGTAGTCTCAAGGACACCGGCACGAGCACCGCCGATGGCGGCAGCATAAGCAAGGCCTACATCCCAGGTGTCACCGGAAGGATCCTGCTCAACAGCGATGAGCATTGGGGTACCCTTGCCAGCCTGATACTCGGAACGAACGGTATGACCAGGAGCCTTAGGAGCGATCATCATAACGTTGACATCCGCCGGCGGTTTGATGAGGCCGTAACGAATGTTGAAGCCGTGTGCGAAAGCAAGAGTGTCGCCAGCTTTGAGGTTCGGCTCAATGTCTTTCTTATACAAAGCAGCCTGTTTTTCATCATTGATAAGGATCATGATGATGTCAGCTCTCTTGGCAGCCTCAGCAGAGGTGTAAACCTTGAGTCCCTGATCCTCAGCCTTTTTCCAGCTCTTGGATCCTTCATACAGGCCGACGATAACATCGACACCGGAATCTTTCAGGTTGAGGGCATGTGCATGACCCTGAGAACCGTATCCGATGATGGCAACAGTTTTGCCGTCCAGTTTGGAAACGTCGCAATCTTTCTCGTAAAAGATTCTGTTTTCTTTTGCCATGATAAAGATCTCCTTACTAAAAATAGTAATTGATATATGAATAAATACACTTCTGGTTATACATGTATCTGTTCCTTAATTAAACAGAAGTATAGCAACTTCTAAGTGCTAATTCAAGCACAATTTAATAAATGTCCGGCTTTTCCAGGAGACTGCCGCTCCCCTTGCTCAGAGCGACAATTCCAGTCCGGCAGCTCTCAATAATTCCGACCGGTCGAACCATCTCAATGAAAGCGTCGATCTTGTCGCTGGAACCGGTAACCTCAAGGCTGAATGAGTCGACAGAATAGTCAATAATTTTTGCCTTGAAGATGTCAATGGACGAGAGCAGCAGCTGATGCTCCTGCTGATTGTTCTTGACCTTGATGAGAAGCAGCTCACGCTCAATGGAGTCGCTCTCATCGAGGATTTCCACCTTCTTGACATTGTAGAGCTTGCGCAGCTGGTTGATCATCTGAGCCCGGGCGTATCCATCCCCGCTCATGCTGATGGTAATACGGGAATACTCGGGCGATTCAGTGACCCCTACCGTCAGAGCGTCAATATTAAATCCACGTCTAGTAAACATACTGGTAACACGGGTCAGTACGCCGAATTTGTTATCAACATAAATTGCCAGTACGAAGCTGTTATCTTTTTTCTCTGCCATCAGATATCAGCTCCTTTCTCGGTAATCATGTCCTCTACCGATCCTCCCGGAGGAAGCATAGGAAGAACGAACTCATCTTTGTCAATGCGGCAGTCAATGATCGTAACATCATTGCCGTTATAGGCTTCTGTAAAAGCATCGCGGAAGGCATCCATGGTGAGAGTAACCACACCTTTTGCACCGTATGCTTCTGCCAGTTTTACATAGTCAACCTGGCGGCCGGTCAGGACCGTGTTGGAATACCG
>CAYRKX010000031.1:0-25918 GCA_964425185.1 uncultured Eubacteriales bacterium | reverse complement strand
AATATATTCTATTTATGTTTATAAAAACTACGAAAGAGTTTCAAAGGAGGAGACGTAAATGAAGATCAACTGCAATGCGCAGCTGTTGAACGAGGCGTGCCAGAATGTTCAACGTGTCGTCACTTCAAAAACTTCCATTCCGGCCATTGAAGGTATTCTGCTCAAAGCCGCAGACGGAAAGCTTGAATTGACAGGATATGATCTTGAAGTCGGTATTATTACCACCATTGATGTCAACGTAGAAGAAGAGGGCAATATTGTTCTCAATGCCAAAGTTCTCTGTGACATTCTTCGCAGACTTCCAGAGGAAGTAGTCAGTATTGAGGCAGATGCCCGCCAGGCGTGTGTTATCCGCTGTGGAGAAATTGAGTACAAGCTTGTTGGTATTTCTGCAGAAGAATACCCGGAGCTTCCTCAGGTTACTGAGACTCGTCCGGTTCTGGTTGACAGTGAGACTCTGGGCAATATGATTCATCAGACCATTTTTGCAGTCTCCACGAATGACACTAAATTAATTCACAACGGTGTCAAATTTGAAATCAGTAACAATCAGCTTCGTCTGATTGCCGTCGACGGATTTCGTCTTGCTATCCGTAATGAAGAAATCAAGTATGACGGAGATCCGTTCCATTTCGTCGTTCCCTCTAAGACTCTGAACGAAGTAACCAAGCTTCTTGATGACAACGATGTAGTCTCCATGAAGATTGCCAAACGTCATATTTTATTTGAAATTGGTTCTTACACCATCGTATCCCGTCTTCTCGATGGTGAATTTCTGGATTATACCGCAGCTATTCCGAAGTCTTCTTCCACAACAGTCATGGTAGATGTTAAAAACTTCATTCGGAGCATTGAGCGGACTTCTCTCTTAATTACCGACCGTCTGAAGAGCCCGCTCCGCTGCGTATTTGACGAGAACAGCATTAAGATTTCTTCCTCTACCTCTTTGGGTACTGCGGAAGACCGCATTCCAGCTCAGGTAGAAGGCAACCGCGTAGAAATCGGTTTCAATAACCGCTTCCTGCTTGACGCATTCCGTGCCTGTGACTGCGACGAAGTCAAGGTTTCCCTGAACGGACCACTATCTCCAATTACCCTGGTTCCACCGGAGGGAAATCGATTCCTGTTCCTCGTACTTCCTGTCAGATTGAGAAGTGAACACTGAGTATGGCAGAACCAATAATTAAAGTTTCCATTTCCACAGACTATATCCGGCTGGACAGCGCTCTGAAATACAGCGGAGCAGCGGCAACCGGTGGAGAGGCAAAAATCTTAATTCAGGAAGGATATGTCGCTGTCAACGGAGAACCCTGCTTCCAGCGAGGAAAAAAACTGAAGCCGGGCGATTCATTTGAGGTTGACGGAGCGGTCTTTGAGGTTACCGGTTCATGAAAATCAAAACCCTGGAGATTCAGAATTTCCGCAATATTGAGGAAATGATTCTGGAACCGGACGAGGGTGTCAATATTATCTACGGCGAAAACGCCCAGGGAAAAACCAATCTGCTGGAAGCTATCTGGATGTTTACCGGCATGCGGTCCTTTCGAAGCGCAAAGGAAAAAGATTTCATCCGGTTCGGAGAACGTTGTGCAAAACTTCAGATGACGTATGACAATGATGTCCGTGAACAGAAGGCGGAAATTGACATTGCAGAAAAGAAGCAGATTATCCTCGGCGGAGTGAAAAAGAGTTCCTCTTCTGCCTTAATCGGTGAATTCTTAGGGACTATTTTTTCACCGGGGCATCTGGAACTGGTTCAGGGAGGGCCAAATGAGCGCCGCAGATTTCTCAATACGGCACTCTGTCAGCTCAAACCGAATTATGCCAAACGACTGCAGGAATTCAACAAAATTCTTCAGGAACGCAATGTCTTGTTAAAGGATCTTCGATATCACAGTGAACTGCTGGACACCCTCGATATCTGGGATGAACGGTTTGCCTCGTTCAGTGCCTTTCTGATTCGAGAGAGACTGAAATATCTGGATCTGTTAAAGCCGCATCTAAAAGAGTTTTACAGCGGAATTTCCGGTGGAAAAGAAGATATTGATGTGGAATACCGTTCCAGTCTGCCAGTTTCCGGGACCGATGCGTCAGCGTGGAAAGATCCCATTATGGAATCTCTGCAGCTGCATCGCACAGAAGATATAACGACAGGATACACGACAGCGGGGCCGCACAGAGATGATATGGATATTACGCTGAACGGAATATCGGTTAAATCATTTGGGTCTCAGGGACAGCAGCGCTCCTGTGCACTGTCTCTTAAAATGGCAGAGGCAGCAGTCATTCGGGAGATAACCGGAAAACAGCCTGTCATGCTCCTGGACGATGTTATGAGCGAGCTCGACAACAGCCGTCAGGACTATATTCTCAATCATATTGACGGATGGCAGGTGTTCTTAACCTGCTGTGAACCGTCTGACATTCTCCGGACTAAATCGGAGACTGGAAAAATGATAGAAATACAGGGAGGAAAATTATGTTCCTCCACTTAGGCAATTATACTGTTGTCCGGACCGACGATATTCTCGGTATTTTTGATCTGGACAACACCACCGTGCAGAAAAGCACAAGGGAGTGCCTTGCCAGGGCGCAGAAAACAGGGCATGTGGTTAACGTGTCCTCAGAACTCCCGAAATCTTTTGTAGTTTGTAAAGAGGAAAACGGAGAAGAGATGTTCTATCTCTCTCAACTTTCGGTATCGACTCTGTTAAAGAGATTGGATGGAGGTACGTCTTTTGGATACAGATAGAGACAATCTTGTTGAGGAAAATGCCCCCGAAGAGGAGGAGCAGCTCAGCCCGGAGGAAAAAGCGGAAGAAGCCGCCGAAGAAAAACGTGAAGAGAAACTGGAAGAGGCCGTGGAAGAACTTGGCGATCTCGACTACGTCGATAAAATGGATACGCACGTAGAAGAGACATATGACGCGGATCAGATTCAGGTTCTGGACGGTCTGGAAGCGGTTCGGAAACGTCCGGGTATGTATATCGGTACAACCGGACCGAATGGTCTTCATCATCTTGTCTATGAAATTGTGGATAACTCCATTGATGAGGCCCTTGCCGGTTATTGTACCCACATTGAAGTCAATATCCTGCCGGATAATGTCATTGAAGTTCAGGATAATGGACGTGGAATTCCTGTGGGAATTAATAAGGATATGGGAATATCCACAGTAACAGTAGTATTAACTGTTCTTCATGCCGGTGGTAAATTTGACGGCGGCGGATATAAAGTATCCGGCGGTCTTCACGGTGTAGGATCTTCAGTTGTAAATGCACTGTCGACATGGCTGGAAGTTGAAGTCTGTCAGAACGGGCACAAGTATTACCAGAGATTTGAAATGGGTAATCCGGTAGAGCCGCTGAAAGCGGTTGCCGATACCGACGCCACTGGTACATTAATCCGTTTCAAGCCGAATCCGGATATTTTCAAGGAAACTACAGTTTATGATTTTGAAACTCTGCAGAAACGTCTCCGTGAGCAGGCTTTCCTGAATGCCGGTCTGAAGATTACTCTGACCGACAAGCGCGGAGAAGAGGAACGGCAGGAAGTTTACTGCTACGAGGGCGGCATTTCTTCATTTGTTGAGTATGTCAATAAGACCAGAGGTCTGACTCCTCTGCATGAAGGTGTTATTTCCTTCAACGCAACCAAGGCAGACCGTGAGGTTGATATTGCCCTTGCGTACAATGACAGTTACAAAGATATTATTTTAAGTTTTGCCAACAACGTCCGTACCATTGACGGCGGTACTCATGAGACCGGCTTTAAAACTGCTCTGACCCGTGTATTTAACGACTACGGCAGAAAATATGGAATTTTAAAAGATAACGATAAAAATCTGACCGGTGACGATGTCCGTGAGGGACTGGTAGCGGTTATCAGCGTTAAGCTGACCGACGCACAGTTCGAAGGACAGACTAAAGGTAAACTGGGAAATACAGATATTACTCCGCTGGTCTCCAAAGCAGTTTATGAGCAGCTCATGACATACTTTGAAGAGCATCCGTCAGTTGCCAAAGCCATCTTCAATAAAGCTCTGGAGGCATCGCGGGTTCGTGCTGCTGCCAGAAAGGCGAGAGACCTTGCCCGCCGCAAGACAGCACTCGAAGGAAATTCTCTTCCCGGAAAACTGGCAGACTGCCTGGATAAGGGCAATGAACGGATATTTTCAAGGAAACTACAGTTTATGATTTTGAAACTCTGCAGAAACGTCTCCGTGAGCAGGCTTTCCTGAATGCCGGTCTGAAGATTACTCTGACCGACAAGCGCGGAGAAGAGGAACGGCAGGAAGTTTACTGCTACGAGGGCGGCATTTCTTCATTTGTTGAGTATGTCAATAAGACCAGAGGTCTGACTCCTCTGCATGAAGGTGTTATTTCCTTCAACGCAACCAAGGCAGACCGTGAGGTTGATATTGCCCTTGCGTACAATGACAGTTACAAAGATATTATTTTAAGTTTTGCCAACAACGTCCGTACCATTGACGGCGGTACTCATGAGACCGGCTTTAAAACTGCTCTGACCCGTGTATTTAACGACTACGGCAGAAAATATGGAATTTTAAAAGATAACGATAAAAATCTGACCGGTGACGATGTCCGTGAGGGACTGGTAGCGGTTATCAGCGTTAAGCTGACCGACGCACAGTTCGAAGGACAGACTAAAGGTAAACTGGGAAATACAGATATTACTCCGCTGGTCTCCAAAGCAGTTTATGAGCAGCTCATGACATACTTTGAAGAGCATCCGTCAGTTGCCAAAGCCATCTTCAATAAAGCTCTGGAGGCATCGCGGGTTCGTGCTGCTGCCAGAAAGGCGAGAGACCTTGCCCGCCGCAAGACAGCACTCGAAGGAAATTCTCTTCCCGGAAAACTGGCAGACTGCCTGGATAAGGGCAATGAACTGACTGAGCTCTACATTGTCGAGGGAGATTCTGCAGGAGGCTCCGCAAAAGAGGGCAGGGAGCGTCAGTATCAGGCTATCCTTCCTCTCTGGGGTAAAATGCTGAACGTAGAAAAAGCCCGTCTGGACAAGGTTATAGGCAACGACAAGCTTACTCCTATTGTCACGGCACTTGGTACCGGCATTGGCGAGGACTTCGATATCAGCAAACTTCGCTACAACAAAATAATTCTTATGGCAGATGCCGATGTCGACGGCGCACATATTCGAACTCTGCTGCTGACCTTCTTCTTCCGCTATATGCGGCCGTTAATTGAGCAGGGACATGTCTATATCGCCCAGCCTCCGCTCTATAAACTTTCCAAAGGTAAGAAATCCGCTTACGCCTATTCCGATGAGGAACGCGACCAGAAAATCGCCGAGTTCGGAGGAAAATGCGACATTCAGCGGTACAAAGGTCTTGGTGAGATGGATCCGGTTCAGCTGTGGGAGACCACTATGGATCCGAAAACCCGAATCATGCTGAAGGTGAATATGGAAGACGCCATGGAGGCTGATGAGACCTTCTCCATTCTCATGGGAGACAAGGTTGAGCCCCGCCGCGAATTCATCACCGAGAACGCAAAATTTGTTGAGAATCTTGATATCTGAGGAAGGAAGACAGTATGCCGAGAAAAATGAACTCGGAACAGCAGAAGAAAAAAGAAGCTGAGTTCCGTGAAAATTTAAAGACGCAGAAAATAATTCCTGTCGAACTGGATCGGGAGATGCGAAAATCCTTCCTCGACTACTCCATGTCGGTAATCGTCGAACGTGCTCTTCCGGATGTCCGCGACGGACTGAAACCGGTTCACAGAAGAATTCTCTACACTATGTATGAAAATGGACTCTACCCGGAAAAGCCGTACCGTAAATGTGCGGATACGGTAGGTTCTGTTCTTGGTCGTTACCATCCGCACGGTGACTCCTCTGTTTATGACGCTATGGTACGTCTGGCTCAGGATTTCTCCATGCGATATCCTCTGGTTGATGGTCATGGTAACTTCGGTTCCATTGACGGCGATCCGCCAGCTGCTTACCGTTATACAGAGTCCAAAATGAGTAAAATTGCGATGAAGATGCTCACGGATATCGACAAGGATACCGTAGACTTCATGCCGAACTATGATGACCGTCTGAAAGAACCCACCGTTCTTCCGTCCCGGTTCCCAAACCTCCTGGTCAATGGATCCATGGGTATTGCGGTCGGTATGGCTACCAATATTCCGCCACACAACCTTGGTGAAGTCATTGACGGCATGTGTGCTGTCATTGATAATCCGGACATCGAGCTTTCTCAGCTCATGGAATATATTCCGGGCCCGGACTTCCCGACAGCCGGTATGATTATGGGACGTTCCGGAATTCGTGCCGCTTATGCAACCGGACGTGGAAAAATTACCGTTCGCGGCAGAACCGAAATTGTTGAGAAGAAAAACGGCCGTTTTGAAATCAAGGTCACTGAAATTCCTTATAACGTCAATAAGGCCCGTCTGATTGAGAGTATTGCCAATCTGGTCAAGGAAAAACGTGTCGACGGCATTTCCGATATCAACGACTATTCTTCCATGCATGGCATGTACATCTCCATCGACCTGAAGCGCGACGCTAATCCGCAGGTTGTTCTGAACCAGCTGTTCCAGTACACCCAGCTGCAGTCAACCTTCAGTGTCATCAATCTTGCTATCGTTGATGGTGTCCCGAAAATCCTCACCTTAAAGGAAATTCTCCAGCAGTATATTGACTATCAGGAAGAAGTTATCCGCCGCAGAACGGAATATGAGCTCAAAAAGGCGAAAGACCGTGCTCATATTCTCGAAGGTCTTGCCCGGGCGATTGACATTGTGGATGAAATCATTGCAACTATTCGTGCCTGTAAAGGCGGTTCTTCCGAAGCCAAACAGGCATTGATGGATAAATACGGATTTGATGATCCGCAGGCATCGGCAATTGTCGCTTACCGTCTTGGTCAGTTGGCCGGACTGGAAATCAAGAAAATCATGGATGAGTTGGATTCTCTCCATGAAAAAATTGAAGAGTATACCGATATTCTGGCCCACGAAGAGAAAATCCTCGGTGTCGTCAAAGATGAGGCCATGGAAATTCGTGATAAGTTTGCCGATGAGCGTCGGACAGAAATCTGCAATGTCAGCGGTGAGGTAGATATTGAAGACCTTATCCCGGTTGAAGAATGTGTCATTACTCTCACCAATATGGGTTACATTAAACGTCAGACTACCGATTCCTACCATACGCAGAAGAGAGGCGGCCGTGGAGTCAACGGTATGACGCAGAAAGATGAAGATATTACAGAGACCATGTTCACATGCTCCAGTCATGATGAAATCATGTTCTTTACAAACTTTGGACGTGCGTATCGCCTGAAAGCGTATGAAATTCCGGAGGGTAGCCGTACCAGCCGAGGCATGAATATTGTCAATGTTCTGCAGCTGATGCCGCATGAAAAAGTAACCTCTATGATCCAGGTTGATCTCACAGATCCAGAGCACAGTTATGTCTGCATGGTGACCAAACGTGGAATTATTAAACGGACTGCGCTTTCTGACTTTAAAAACATCAGAAAAAGTGGTATTATTGCCATCAATCTCGATGACAACGACGAATTAGCTTGGGCTAAGCTTACCAACGGGGATGACGATCTGATTGTTGCAACCCGCGAGGGCATGTCCATTCGCTTCCACGAGTCAGATGCCAGAACTCTTGGCAGAACAGCCCGCGGCGTAAAAGCTATCACCTTTAAAAAGGACAACGATGAGGTTGTCGGATTTGATATTGTTGATCCGGACAGCAAGGTTCTGACCGTGTCTGAGACCGGTTTCGGCAGACGAAGCGATCCTGACGACTATAAAGTTCAAAAGAGGGGCGGCTCCGGTCTTCTCAACTACCGTGTTGAGAAATACGGCAAAGTTGCCGCTATCCGCATGGTAAAAGAGGACGAAGATCTGATTATGATTTCCTCTAACGGCGTTATGATCCGAATTGAGGCCAGTGCCATTAACGTCGTTTCCCGTCCTGCCAAGGGTGTTAAGGTCATGCGGATTAACGATGATGACCGGCTTATTACCATTGCCACCGCAGAGCATCAGTCTGAGGATGCGCAGCCGCAGCCGGAAGAGACTGAGGAAAAAACTAGCGAGTAACGAGAGGTTTAGCTATAATGAGCAGTAAACCGAATCCATTCGATGATGAGCTGAATGAGCAGTTTGATCAGGCATTGAAAAAACTCGATGACGAGAAAAATACTATTGATCAAAATGCTAAAAAACGGTCTCGTCACGCAACGGAAGAGGAAGTTTGGAAACAGGAGCATCCGGAAAACAGTACAGTGGAAATGAATACCATTCATTTTTCAGACTACGACGACCGGAAGGATTCTGACCCCAAAGTGAATCGCCGAAATGATGGAGCAAAGGCAAAGCCTAAAAAGAAGAAAAAAAAGAAAAAGACCGTCATTATTATTGTCATTATTGTGCTGGTCATCCTGCTGGCAGGAACTCTGTTTGTGCTGAATAAACTCAACATGATTGGAAAAGACGGCAATGGATTCGGCAGCAGCTGGATTAAGGACAACGATATAGACGCCTCGGATATTGACAGCATCATGGATGCCGATTCGCTCAATGCCTGGCTGAAGGCCTGGGCCACCAACGGCGGTGACAAGATGCACAGCAAATATGTCAAAAATATTCTTCTGATAGGCGTGGACAGTAAGAGTAAACTGTCGGATTCCATGATTCTTATGTCAGTCAATGAACGGACTCATCAGATACATCTGGTTTCATTCTATCGTGACAGTTACACTTATATGAAGAAAAACGCCATGTCACCTGGGCATTTTGCAAAGTTAAATGCCGCCTATGGAACGGGTGGTGCCAAGTGTCTGGTCACGACGCTGGAAAATGACTACAAGATTGATATTGATGATTATGCACTTGTAGATTATTCTACGTTCCCGAAAATCATTGATTCTCTTGGTGGAATTACTGTCAACGTCACCCAGAAAGAGGCTGATTACTTGAACCGGACATGGCATAAATGGTCCATGACCGGCAAGAAAATTCAGTTCCATGCCGGAAAGATGCATATGGACGGAGAACATGCTTTGATGTTCTGCCGTATTCGTAAGTTAGATTCCGACGTTGGACGGACGGCAAGACAGCGCCGCGTCATTGTAGCGCTGATGAACCGATTTAAGAATGCATCCCTTGGACAAATTAACCATGCGATGAACGTGCTTCTGCCGAATATTAAGACTGACATGTCAAAATCGACAATGATGCGCTATGTCACAGAGTCAATGAGGGAAGACTGGTCCAGTTACAAGCTGTCTCAGCTGACTATGCCGACACCAAAGAGCTGTATTGAGGGTAATGCCGGAGGACAGTGGATTTGGATTGTAGATTATGAGCTTGCGGCAAGAGAACTGCAGAAAACACTGTATGGTCAGACCAATATTCGTCTGGAACCGAATCGTGTTTCTCCATTGAGCTTTGGCCGAAAGGCAGGCGGAGTCAATGGATCGGCAAATCGACTTCCACAGGGAGTTACCTCTTATGGTAATGAATCCTATATTTATTACGGTGCGACAAATCGTGCTGGTTCCGGGCGGTACTCTGGAGGATCCTACACAAGAGCTTCTTATGGCGGTCAGCAGTATGAAGCAACTACGGCTGCTGCTGTAGAGAGCGGCGGTGGTGCGGAAGAAGGCGCCAATCGCGCTATGGATACCTACAATGGAAATTAATTTCTAAGTGAATAAAAGAAAAGGACTGCATCATTTGATGCAGTCCTTTTTGTTTAGAAACTAATGTTTATTTAATACAGGAAAATGGTGTGGTGCTCAGACGTTGTCTTGACGGAGGTCTAATACGAGTTCATCATGAATTCCGGTGAGCTGTTTGTAGGTAACACCGGCAGCGTCAAACATTCGTTTAGAAGCTACCGTAGAGTCTGAGTCTGCATATTTGTCTGACAGATAGATGACTTCTTTAATACCAGACTGAATGATGGCTTTAGCACATTCGTTGCAGGGGAACAGGGCAACATAGATTTTACAGCCTGTTAGGTCTCCTCCGGCATTATTCAGAATGGCGTTAAGTTCTGCATGACAGACATAGGGATACTTTGTCTGGAGAGTATCTCCCTTGCGGTCCCAGGGAAACTTGTCGTCGCTGCATCCAATGGGAAGACCATTGTAGCCAACAGACATAATTTTATTATTCTGATTTACAATACAGGCACCGACTTGAGTATGCGGATCTTTACTTCTCATGGAAGACAGTACAGCAATTCCCATGAAATACTCATCCCAGGAGATGTAATCCTGACGCTTTGGCATAGATTTCCCTCTTTTCGCCGAAAGACTTGCTATCTGTTATTCTGCAAAATTTGCTTTCTTCACTTCGCTCTCAACCTCATTTAATACGCGGTTATAGAGCTGACAGCCCTCATGCCGGAAAACAGGGTCTCCTTCGTGGTGGCACAGCATGGCAAAAGCTTCGCCAATACTGGTAGCTACGTTATCGCTGCCTTTGCGAATGCTTAAATAGTAGAACGAATAAGCAGAACTCTCATAAACATCCCGGTACAGCTTGGATTTCCGATCTTCTAACTGGTCATGAAGGGAGGTTGTTGCAATGGTAGACAGGGTGGAAGAGGGCAGAAAAATATTCAGGGCAGTCTCCGCGGAGAACAGAAACAGAACGCCAATTTGCTGAAGAACCTCTTTGCTCTGGAAGGGTTCCTCCCGCTCTCTGCGAGGATCAACCTCATCGTTAAACAGTTTGGCAAGATGTTTTCCCATGACCCGGGCTTTGTTGACATTGCCGTTCTGGCGCTCCCGGTCCATGGTTTCTACTGTATTTAAGACATCGGTGTCGACATCAATATTTGAGGCGAGATCCTTGTCTGATGTGAAGATTTTAATGTCATCATCTTCGTATCTGGTCATGATTTAACCCACCAATCAACCTTTTTTTGCCTTTGCGGCCTCATTTTCAGCTTTTTTTCTTGCTCTGCGCAATTTTGCCTGATAGCTGGTCAGAGCCTGAAGATTTTCATCCGGAGTGGAATAGGACCCCAGAGTATTAGGAGCTTTGTTGTACATACCGCAGAAATCGCTTCCACCAGTTTTCAAAAGATGTTTCTTTTTAGCAATAGCGGTAAGTTCTTCTACTTGTACCTGATTATTTAATGGACTCCAGACTTCAATGCCATCCAGACCCTTTTCCACAAGCTTGTCAATAATCTGGGAATAATTGTTATACTCTCCTGGATGGGACAGAATAGCTACGCCGCCGGCTTCATGAATCTGCTGAATGACGAATTCTGGAGACGGGAATTTCGGGAGAATATTGATGTTGTCAGGACTCGACGGGTTAAACAGCTCGTCATAAATTTTGCCGTAAATTTCTGTAGTATATCCACACTCCATGAGAGCGTGAACAATATGCTGACGATAAATGTTAGTAGACCCTGCAGCACATTTCAGAACCAATTCGGAGTTAATAGGATACCGCTGAGATGCTTTGACAACCATGAGCTGACTTGCTTTTCTACGGGCAAGGGAGTTCTTTCTGCATAATCCCTCCAGGCGATTCGGATTATCTGCGAGATAGCAGAGAATGTCGATTTCCTGCTGACCTTCCTCATCACGCGCGGAAAGTTCAACACCGGGAATTACCGTAATTCCGTGACGTTTTCCAATGATTCTGCCGCGCACGGTTCCTGCCTGACAGTCGTGGTCTGTAATTGCAATGGTGTCAAGACCGCTGCGGTTGGCAAGAAGAATAAGATCTTCAATGCCGAGTGAGCCATCAGAGAGCCGGGTATGGCAGTTTAAATCTGCTGGCATAAAATACCTCCTACACACACAGTAAATGATTTGTACACTTGTACAATAAAATTTGATGATTTTTGACTATATCTTACAAAAACATTATAAGCGAAACGAAAAGAATTTTGCAAGAGTTATTCTTGTGCTTTATTTTGAATGGTGCTATAATTTATAATTTACAACAAAGAATGTGAAAAATAGCTAAGAAAAGTATGACAAATCGAATATTTTTTGACTATTTCTCTAAATAAATTTGATTCATCCCACAACGTGACAACAAAATAGGACATAAAAACAGGAACTTCTCCAGAAGCGAGAAGTTCCTGTTACTTTTTTACAGAGTTAATTTAATTCAATAGAGATGCCCCGCGGTTTATTGGCCCAGATACTGATGGCAAACAGAGCGGCGACGGTGGAGGTCAGAATAGTGCTGACCAGAACAGCCGATAAACGGATTCGATCTTTCATCTCATTACCTGCTTTCTTATCGGAGTTTCTACCCCTCAGTATAGCATATTTATAAGTGGGTAGACTTACGTATTTTAAGGATTTATACGAAAAAAACTGAAAATTCAGACCAAACCAGCTCCATTTTTGACCGCTGGTTCTTTTTTTGCTGTCTTAGAGAAAATCTGTGGTATAACCTCCCTACCGAATTCGGAAGGGAGGTGACACCATGCGAGTGGGAATAATATCCGAACTGGTTCCATTTGCTGAGCGGTTCAGTACAGCACTGGGCAGCATAAATCAAGAAGAATATCAGGTCCTGACGTTTCATGATCTAAACCAGGCTGAAACAGCGGAAGAAAATCATCAGATTGATATTCTGCTCTGCGATGAACGGCTTTATTCTTCCGGTGCATTGAATATTCAGTGCCCTTTAATTTTGCTGGTGGAAAAGAAACAGGAAGAGCGGACCGAAGGAAATATCTCTTATGTCTGCAGATATAAGAATATACAGGAATGGAATGACATCTTACAAAAGCAGAAGAAAAAGCCAATGATTCAAAAGAAGACAAGCCATCAAAGCAGAATAGTGCTGTTTACTTCGGGCAGCGGAGGCACAGGAGCTACCACTGCTGCAGTTGCGTTCTCCATGTACTGTGCCAAAAAGAGGTGGAAGCCGGCCTATTTGAACTTCGAGCCGGTTAACAGTACAGAGTTGTTTTTTCATGGCGAAGCTCTGTATGGGTTAGACGAATGCTTGTATTCAATCCGTAACGGCCGCTATGATTTTCATACCTTGATTCAGCAGGCGCTGCAAAAAGATATTTCCGGAGTGCGATTCCTTCGGCCGTGCCGTGCACCACAGGATGCACTTTCCATAACCGGAGAAGAAATCGTAGAACTTTGTAGAAAAATTCAGGAAGAGCCGTTGGCAGATATTTTAATTCTGGATGTTAAACCGGACCCTTCTATGAATATCGTACTGCCGCTTTTAGCCAGCCATAAGATTGTTATGGTCACCAATGGCGAGTTCATCGCAAACAAAAAAACGGAGGAATTTTTGCAGTTGATCCCCTCAATAACCAATATGAGTCCCATTGAAGTGCAGGAAAAAACGCTGCTTTTATACAACCGCTACCGACAGGATTCAGGACAGGTTATGAAAGAAGTTTCTGTAGGAAAACTGGGAGGCATTAATCTGCGCAGGGAAAATGAACCGGAAGTTCTGGCGGAAAGGCTATCAAAACTGGAGCCGTTCGAACGGCTGGGAGAACAACTGTATGTATGATGCCATCAAAGATGAGCTGTACCGATCCTACAATTTATCTGCTTTAAACGATGAAGAACTGCGCCATTTAATTCGAAGACTGTATTCAGAGCGCAGCCGTTCCCTTGTTCAGTCGGAGACGGAGCGGGAGGAAGCGATAAATTATATTTTCAGCTCCATACGTGGGTTTGGTATCCTCGACCTCCTTCTTGGCGATGAAGATATTTCTGAAATCATGGTCAATTCCTACAATGAGCTTTATCTCGAGAGAAAGGGTCAAATATTTAAAAGTAAACTGCAGTTTGAATCGACAAAAGAGATGGAAGATGTCATTCAGAGAATCGTAAATCGTGCTGGCCGTGAGGTAAACCAGGCAAATCCTATAGTGGATACCAGGCTGGATGGTGGAGAACGAGTCAATATTGTTCTCCCGCCTATTGCCATAGGGAGTCCGATTATTACCATTCGACGATTTCCCAAGGAGAGAATTACGATGGAGAATTTGATTTCTTTCGGCTCCATAACCAGAGAAGCGGCAGATTTTCTGAAGCTTCTGGTTCGGGCAAAATACAACATTTTTATCAGTGGAGGAACCAGCTCAGGAAAGACAACCTTTCTAAATGCACTGACAGATTTCATTCCCAAAACAGAGCGAATTATTACAATAGAGGATTCCGCTGAGCTTCAGATCGCAGCGATAGACAACCTGGTTCGAATGGAAACCAGAAATGCCAACACTTCAGGAGCGGGAGAAGTAACCATGCAGGATCTAATTAAAACTTCTCTGCGAATGAGACCGGAGCGGATTATTGTCGGAGAAGTTCGAGGAAAAGAGGCATTGGATATGTTGAATGCCATGAATACGGGACACGATGGATCCCTGTCTACCGGACATGCAAACAGCAGTTATGACATGCTTCGCAGGTTGGAAACAATGGTAATGCAGGGAAGTTATGGGTTACCCCTTTCAGCAGTAAGAAGAGATATAGCTTCATCTGTAGATATTATTATCCATCTTGGCAGAGTGGATGGATGTCGCCGCTCGGTATTTTCCATCGATGAAGTTACAGGAATTGAACAGGATGTTATCCAGCTGAATTCCATTTTTAAACTGTCGGATGGTGAATTGCGTCCGACGGGAAATCAATTAACTCATACATTTAAGCTGCGGGAATATGGAGGAGTGGAACATCTTGAACGGGATAAAGCAGACATTTGGTAAGTGGATAAAACAGGAATGGAGCCCGGTAAGTTACTGTGGGGCGGTGTTTGGATATAAAGTCCGGTGCATCGCCTTTATGCTGGGAATGGCAGCGGGAATTCTTGGAGGAACAATTCTATTCACTTCCATAGTTGTCGAACTTTTGACAGGAGTTATTGCTGGATGGATAGCCCAGAAAAGCTATGTGGAATTCCTGATTAAACGGCGAAAAAGAGAATTCATGAAGCAATTCTGCGATTATCTCGATGCTGTCAGTACCTGTCTGTCCTGTGGGAAAAATACTTATGATTCTTTTCTCAGTGCGGATGAAGAGGTCCGCGAGCTATATCCGGAAAATGCTCCCATCTGTGTGGAGAGTCAAAAAGTTGCCAACGGATTAAAAAATGGACGGCAGATCAGAGAGTTAATTGCAGTAATGGCGAAAGACAGCCACTGTTCCGATGTAAAGACTTATGGAGAAATTTATTCTGCCTGCAGTCAGGCCGGCGGCAATCTGAAAAAAGTGACCGATGACAGCCGTGAAAAACTGTCGGAAAAGTTGTCACTGGAGTCAGAAATTCAGACCGTTTTGTCTGGACCCAAAAACGAACTGAATATTATGGCTCTAATGCCGTTTATTATTCTGGCATCTCTGCGAGTGATGAGTGGAGACTTTATTCCAGAAGATTCTGTCTCTATGACTGTAAATATTATTGCTTTAGGTCTTTTCGCATTTTCTTATGCAGCAGGCCGGAGAATAGTACAAATTCGGGTTTAACCGGAAAGGAGGTGATGCAAATGTCAGCCGTTCCCTTTACAGCAAAAGTGGTGCTTATGACTATATCCACCCTTTGTTCGATAGGTTCTGCCTCCATTGTTTGGATGTGCCGGAAGCGGCTCCAGAGAGTGACGGGGAGAAAAGAATTCTTTATGGAATCTCTGTTTTCTGTAGGAGGATGGGTTAACAGCAAGTTAAATCTGAGCGGTCACCGGGAACGGGACCGGATTGAAAAACTGCAGGAAATCTATCCATTTTCAGAGGCCCAGCAGATTGCAAGAAATGCAGATGAGGCGCCAGCAACGTATGTAGTATTATTATTGCCTTTTTTAATGTCAATTTTTTCAATAACGGGAAATGGTATGCTGCTGGCAGCGGGAATAGCAGCTTTAATTTTTCTGACTTTTTATTTTGACTGGAATTTAAATCAGACTCTGAAAAAAAGACACCAGGAAATATTGAGAGATTATCCGGCGATGTTAATGGATTTGTCTTTAATGATTCATGCGGGAATTACTGCAAATTCAGCGTTTGACAGAGTGGCCAATTCTTCTGATGGTGTTTTATATCAGGAAATGAGAAAGTGTTCAGCCAATATCCAGGATGGAATGTCTATAGACGCGGCATTAAATGGTCTGTTAGTTCATTGTCCCATTCGGGAAATTCGCAAATTTGTGTCTCTGTACCGCCAGAATATCAGTAAAGGAGGTCCTGATTTTCCCAAAGCTCTGGATGATATGGCGGAATCAGCGTGGAGAGAACGGAAAAACTCTGCTAAAGAACAGGGAGAACTGGCAGAACAGAAATTATTAATTCCCACAATCTGCATGTTTATAGGAATTTTGATGATGGTAATTGTACCGGCATTTCGTAGTCTGCTTAGCTGAGCAGACAGAGAGGAGAAAAGAAATGGAAAAACAAAATACTTTTGTCAGAGATATCCGGGGAGAAGTCAATATTGTAGCGATGGTACTGCTGATTCTGGTAGTCATTGCTCTGGTAGCAATTTTCCGAAGTGAGATGACCGATATTGTGTCACAGATGTTTGAAAAAATTCGAAATGCAATGGAACTCTCGATCCAGTTTAGACCGATTGGATAGACAATCCGGTTCGGCGCAGGTCGTGGAATTCTCCTGGGTCTTTCCCGTTGCAGCAGTTGTTGTTATTGCATTGATGTATTTATCTTTTCTGTTGTTTTTCTATGTCTACAGTTTTCATATAGTAGAGCTCACAGCAGATGAAGCTCTACATGAAATGCAGAGCAGCAGATCTCTGATAGAAAATTGGAATACTGCAGAAGAAACAACAGTGGGAGCAGAAGAGACGCTTCAGAGACAAGTCAGGAAGCTCACATTTTTACCAGGAATCCATTTTACGCCGGAGTTTCAAACAGGAACGTTTGGAAAAATGGTATCGGTGAAATTGGGGTGCTCCTATTTTGGAAAGCGAATGTTCTGTGTAAAAGCAGAGCGACAGGTGCTTTCTCCGATTGAATATGCCCGAAAAATGGATCTATTGGAATTTATGAAGAGGATGTAGGATTTATGGACCAGATACGAACATTAAAAGGATCAATCTCAATTTTTCTGATTCTGGTCCTCGTTCCTCTTTATACCTGTATTTATTTGACTGTGGGATCTGTCCGGTATTCTGCCGGCAGATCCCGCCTTCTGGGAATCTTAAATTTAAATGGTAATTCTGCTCTGAACCATTATGAACTTACTTTAAAACGGCAGTTCGATCTGTTTTCCATGGGGGAGCCAGAAGAGAAGCTGCAGCAAAAGCTGGAAGCTCAATATCTGGAAATGATTGTTCCGGAAAATAGTGGTGTTCTCGAAAGTAAAAATGTGGTCACGGTAAATCCTGATACGTATCGGGTCCATTATCCCGACCAGTCAATTCTGGCAAGACCGGAAATTCTGGAAAAAACGATTTCCGATTATATGAAAGAACGTGCTCCAGTTTTGTTTGCCAGAGAACTAGGAAAAAAGAGCGGCAGCATATTGAAGCTTTCAAAGGAAACTACAAGTCCCAATTTGCCGCCGGAGAAAACGGCAGTTTGGAAAAAGCCGGAAATTCAGTTTTTGAGCCAGAATTTAGTTCCTTCACTTTCTGGAAAAGAATTGGTAGAGCAGGAGTTTGGCGGTCTGAAAAAGGTGTCTGGTCAGAATGCCGGATCCTGGATTCAATTAAATGATGCCTCTGTTATAACTCTTGTTGGCGCAGAAAGGGCTTCTAAGATAGACAGTTATGCGGCTGTCTCAGCTCTGAGTCCCAATGCAGCTGTCGATAATGATGAAAAAGCTTTAAAATCTGCAGGGAAATCTCTGTTTCAGATGATGCAGAAAACTGTAGGAAAAACCCAGCTGGAGTTGGAAGAATATATGGCTCATATGTTCAGCTGTTACACAACAGGGAATGAGGAACAGAGTCTGACTGAGAAATCATTTGGAGCCCGCAGAATGTTCCAGGGTGAACTGGAGTATTTACTGTTCGGTGCAGACAGTAAACGGGCCAATGTGATTTTGGCCGCACAGTCAATTCTGGCAATAAGAGTTTATATCAACGGATTGTATGCTTATTGCAGTCCTAAAATGCAGGCACAGGCGTTAGAAGCTGTAGGGCCGCTGGTGGAATTAACCGGAGGAGCTGCTGCACCTCTCGCTGAAGCAGTTATTGCCATGTGGGTTTTAGCAGAATCTGTCAATGATGTACAAAGCCTGTTAAAAGGTGGAGCAGTACCCTTTTATAAAACCGATGCTACTTGGCGTACCAGCATTACAGGGAGCGCGGTTTCTAATACAGTGTCTTCAACAGATCTTACCTATAAGGATTATCTAAGATTATTTTTATTTGGGAAAACAGCGTCCGAATCGACACGCCGGGCTGTACTGAGTCGTTGTGCCAAATTAATGCAGGCAGCCTGTATGGAATCCGATTCTCGTTTCGACATAACTCTTTGTTATCAGCAAGTAGAACTAAAAGCCAGAATTGTGACGATGGGATATCCAGTAGAGCGTAAGGAGGTGTACTCCTATTGAAATCTGCAGGTAAGAACAACGGATCCTATTGCATAGAAGGCGCTTTCACAATAACTATTTTCACAATTTGCATGATGGTACTTCTGTCGCTGTTCTCAGTTATTAAAGTTGAAGGTGAAGTACAGGATGCCCTCAATGAGTCTGCATTAGAGCTGTCGCAGTTTTCCTACACAACAGGAATGGAGCACCCCATGTCAGCACCGCTTCTGGTAAATAAAAATTTTCACAAGGAGAATCTCTCTGTGTGGATGAGTGAGCAGGGTGTCAGTGCATTTTATCCAACACTGAAAACAGATCAGGATACGTTAAAACTACAGGTTAATTATCGGATCAAAATAAACACTTATGGATTATTCCGAAAAGTGCTTCCGATTTGTCAGACAGCGGAACTGGATGCTATGCTGCCTGAAAATCTACGCTCTTTATACGATGATAATGGTTTATCTGGTGCGGATTCTATCTGGAAAAAACCTCCGTTTCAGCGAGGACGCTATTTTATTGGAAATCTTCGTTCAGAACAATCTTCTCAGGCAGTGAAGCCGGGACAGGGAGTTGATCTTTATAATCCGTCAACGGGAAAAATGACAGAGCAGATTTCCATGAACCTGTTTGATCCTTACTATTCTGTTCTTTTTGGAGATGATAAACTTCCCACTTCCTATAGTCCGAAGAAAGAGAGCATAGAACGGGAATTGATCAATTATGGACGAGACTTTACAAAGGATGTGAGACAACTGAAAGGATCCATAGAAATGAAAAACGGAACCCGACAGCCGGTTAAATCAGGACCAAAACATATGATTGTCACAGTACCGCTGGAAGCGAAAGATAATCCTCAAATGGACCAGATTCTGAAGCAGGTTTCCGGCGAATTAAAGGCAAAATATGGAATTACGGTAGAAGTTCAATATTTAGAGGAGGCTTTAGTTTGATTCAGACCATTTGCTCTATTCTCTCAGTAGCAGTATTAACTGGTCTTCTCATTCCGGCATCTATTACCGATATAAAGCAGCGAATTATTCCCAATAGATACCCTGTCAGTATAGCAAGTGCTGGTGTACTGCTGATGATGGTAAAAATAATTGTGGATCGCGCGGTGTGGAAGGAAACAATTCTCTACGCCCTGGCAGGACTGATGGCAGGAGCGGGAATATCGGCACTCTGCCGGTTGATTGTCAAAGATGGAATCGGCCTTGGAGATGTAAAACTTCTTATGGCGCTGGGATTTTATCAGGGAATTCTTATCTTTCCACAGATGCTGGCTGTCTCTTCCATAGCATCACTAATTACTGCGCTGATTGTAAGAAGTAAAGATCGCCCGGAGAAGACTGCAACGCTTCCCTTTGCACCGTTTTTATCTGGCGGAGCAGTTGCCGCGCAGATTATAGGAGAGTTTTTATGAGACAGAAAACATTACAGAAAAATTCCCTTCCTTCCTGGGCGATTTACCTTCTGGTGCTTGCGGCAGTAATCCTGATGTCATGGCTTGGGCTTTTCTACAGCCATGCAAAAGAAGAACAGGACTATGCTATTACCAAAGCAAAAGCCAATGAGCTGTATCAAAAACAAGTATTCGATGAGGCGCTGAAGTGCTATCAGACGTGTCGGAAAATTCACCCCAAGGATACTGGTGTGTCAACAAGAATTGCACAGATTTACTATCGTACCGGGAAATACGGAAAAGCAGTAGAGGAGTGCGATAACCTATTGGAAAAAAAGCCGCAATGGGAATCGGTTCAGCTTCTTAAGGCTATGTGTTATGAAAAACAGGAGAGTTGGTCGAAAGCAGCAGAAGTACTCCGCGGAATAGAGCGATCAGAGAAAGCGGAAGATATGCTGCGGGAATTAAAAGGAAAATATACGCTGGACTACCAGATGAAGGACTGGGTATTTCCCTGGTTTTTAGGAAAAGAGAATGGATTGTATTGTGCGGCAGGAAAGGAGAAATCCGGAGAAATACTGTCTGCAAAAGGAAAAACAGTCTTTCATGGAGATTTTTCCTATCTGGGTCCAAAATCGGAGACGGAAAATCTGTACCCCGCAAAGTTAGGAGGACAGTTTTTGTTTGTCGACGCGTCCGGAAAACGCCGACTGGTCCCAGGGGAGAAGTTTGAATTCTTTGGCCCATTTCGGGATGGTTATGCTGTGGCTGAGCTGGAGGGAAAGTACGGATATATTGACCGAAATTTTCGCAAAACACGCTTTGAATATGAGAAAGCATATGATTTTGTTAATGGTCATGCGCTGGTGCAGAAGCATGGAATCTATTCCCTAGTTGATACCCAGCAGCGACCTATAAAACAGTGTGCTTTTACGGAAATAAGGGAAGATGCGTATCACTCAGCTGTTCGTTATGGAACAATCATAGGTAGAACCAAAAAAGGTGAACAGATTTTCAACAGTAATGCAGAGCTCCATTCAGATTTTCATGCCGATGAAATCCGTTTTCCAGAAGAGTCAAAGGGAACTTTGGCATTTCGTCAGGGAAAGAAGTGGGGCTTTGTAACTCCTCATGGTCAAATTCTAATTTCACCATTTTTTGAAGATGCCCGTTCTTTTTCCCAGGGGTATGCAGCAGTAAAGTTGAATGGCAAATGGGGATACATCGATACATCTGGAAAATTGATTATTCCCTGTGAATTTAAGGATGCCGGACCAGTTACTCCGCAGGGAAGTGCCTGGATTCAAAATCAGGCAGGATATCAACTGCTGAAACTCAGTATTTACGAGACAAAATAAAGGAGAAATGAAGATGATGTACGACAAGGATAAACTGTATACGACAAAACTGTACCTTGAAAAATTATCGAATGGAATTGACCCGTTTAATGGTGCGGAACTGGCAGGGGACTCTCTGTTAAATAATGTATATCTGTGCCGCAGCTTTCGTTTTGCGGCAGATATTCTGGATGAAGTCCTGCAAAACCGCTGCTGTGTGACACCCTATAGTTCCCGTAAAAAGAAAACCTTTTCTATTTCGGAAGAGGAGCGGGACAATATTAAAATTTCTCAAAAACCAGTGGGAATTTCCGTCCTGGCGGCAAATGTTGCAGAAGCGGTTCGTCCGGATGTAAAAGGAATTCCGGGCATTCAGATGACATCTTGGCTGGAATCGATCGGCCTTCTGGAAACCGTAGTAGAAGATGGAGAAAAAATGAAAATAGCCACGTCCGATGGAGAGGCCGTCGGAATAAAAACTACAGAACAGAAGACCAGAGATGGACGTCTTTACAAAAAAAATCTCTATGATGAAGGCGCTCAGCGCTTCATCATAGAGAACTTGGAAGCTATTAATGCATTTGCGGACTCCCAAAGGAGAAAAACCGCTTAGCTGTTTTATTTTACATAGAGCTGAAGAGCTCTCTGCATGACTTTATTGGCAACCGGAATGGCATCCGTTAAGCCATAACCACCACTGTTTTCGAGAACTACAACAATAACCAGGGGAAGGTCATCTCTCTGAGAATAACCTGCAAACCAGGTGTGCGGAAGTCCGTTGGAAACCTGTGCGGTACCGGTTTTACCGGCCATCTGGAGGTTCGGAAATTTGGCATCCGTGTAGTAGTTGGTGACGTTAGAACGGAGGAGATCGTCCAATGTTCTTGCGTGGTCAGCACTGATGTAGTCGAGAGTTCCGAGATTCAGAGTTTTCTTAATGAGTGTCGGTTTCGGAGTGTTGCCGCTCCGGTTGGCAATGGAGCCCATTATTGTTGCTTCATGGCATGGGTTAACCATGGTCGTATACTGACCAATTCCGCCCCATGCACGGTCCAGAGTGTAGGCATGAGAAAAGTCACAATAGCTTGCCTTGCACTTGATACCGTTAACGTCAATAGACTGGTTGAATCCAAACTCTTTTGCAGTTGCATCCATCTTTTCGTTATCTAGCTGTGCAGCTGCAATTTCTGCAAACTGAGTATTGCAAGAGTGGTTCAATCCTGAAGTAAAGGTCTCTCTTCCATGGACACCGTTACATTTAACAGTACCTCCTGAGCTGGTCCGATAGTAACCTGGGCAGTAGAAGGTCTGATTTAAAATGTTGGGAATATTTTCCAGAGCGCACTCTGTGGTAATGACTTTAAAGGTAGAACCTGGTGTATAGCTGCCGCTGAAGAAACGGTTCATATAAACACCGCTCCAACGTTTGTCATTCGGATTGAAATTGGGCTTGTGCTCAATATCGAATGTCGGGCAGGAGACGGCGGCCAGAATTTCACCGGTTTTGTAGTTGTAAACACCTACAGTTCCACGGTGACTTCCCATAGCATCCAGAGCTGCAACAGAAAGATTCGTGTCAATAGTCAGCTGAAGGTCATATCGGTTATCTTTATGGATATGATACAGTCCGTTAAACAGATTGTATCCGGTTAGCTGTGACTTAAATGCTGTCTGTGCGCCAGTGGAAATAAAGCCCTCTGCATCGCCGACGACATGGAGAGTTGCTTCCCGAACTTTGGCATTAGAGTTGTAGACACGCTTGCGTCCTACGGTTCGTACCAGCAGATTACCGTTTCGGTCGGTCAGTTCGCCCTCGCCAATCATGGTGCCTCCGGAGTAGAGGTGCTGGTTGTATTCTTTTACAACCCATTTGTTGGCATTAACGTCCATAGTGATGAACAGGGCAATGAGCGTTACCAGGAACAGGGCGGCTAAAATGTAAAGCCATTTGGTTCGCTTAAAAATTCGATTCATGAGCGGTCTCCTTCCCAGGTGCGGTTATCTGCAGCCTTAATGAAGGCAAGCAGGCCCCAGCAGGATACGGTACTGGATCCGCCTTTGCTGACAAACGGAAGGGTGACACCTGTCATTGGCAGGAAATCAGTTACACCGAAGATATTCAGAGCGGCCTGGAACAGGAGAAGAGCGCCGGCGGCACAGCTGGCGATAGAATAGAACGCGCTGCGTGCGCCTTTGGCGTTTCGAATGCTGTGTATCAGAATGATCAGATAGCACAGGCAGACAAGGAAGCCAATAATTAACCCCCACTCTTCACAGACAACACCAAAAACAAGGTCTTCCGTTGCCGCAAAGATATTTCTCAGTTTACCCTGGCCGATTCCCATACCGAGGAATCCGCCACTGAC
The DNA here is from genome assembly GCA_964425185.1 of uncultured Eubacteriales bacterium. GTDB lineage: Bacteria > Bacillota > Clostridia > Oscillospirales > Acutalibacteraceae > RUG420. The sequence goes on along the minus strand of CAYRKX010000031.1, from coordinate 2,295 downwards.
AGAATAAGTAAGAACGCGGGTCTGCTGCATGCCGCTTCCATATGGGGTTTCCCAAATGTGACGGTATGTGGCGAAACGGTTCATAACGTAGTTTCTCTTAACCAGTACAACCAGGACGGCAGCCATAGCTGCGGCCAGAATAGAGAAGAGAATGGTCCGGGTGTCGCCGGAGCGCATGAAACCGAGAATAACAAAAGTAAAGAAGAAGATTAATGCAGTACCAAGGTCTCTCATGAGGAAGAGCAGTGCAACGCAGACAATGGCGAACAGAGCATAGTTGCGAATATTCTTGGTAGTCTGAATTTTTTCCAGAGTTGCTGCGCCGACAAAAATAAAGGCGATCTTTACAATCTCGGAGGGCTGGAAAGAAGTTCCACCAATTTCAACCCAGTTGTACGCACCGTTAGTATTCCGGGCAAAAATCAGTCCGAAGACAAGGAGTGCAATGGCAATTCCTGCCATGGGAAGCCGAAACTTCTCAGCTCTGTCAACATTGGCAATCATCCAGAGAAGAAGAATGAAGACAATAAAGCCGACAACAACTGCAAAGAACTGAGTTAGAAGGGAGTTTGTTCCCTTTACGGTACAGATAGCCAAACTTATTCCCGTGAGGAAAAAGACAATAAACTCCAGTGCTGGAGAACTTTTTCTCTGGACAATAGAAGAGACTATTGCGTAAACCCATTCCATGGCCATGTAGATGATCAGGAGGACGAGTGCGCTTCCATTGGTACCGCCATCCGTGAAAACAACCTGAGCGAAGGAAATAAGCTGGAATGCAGTGATGAGAATAAGAGCCGGAATCCATCGTGGTCCGTTCATATTCTGATCACCCCATTTCCGGACAGATAATAATTGAATACTTTCATGTTTTCTTTTTTCCTTTACGATCAGCTGGGATCGTTAAAGCGGATGGTGTATCCGCAGATTTCAATAATATCGTTGTCGTAAAGCGGTGTAGCCTGTGTAATAGGAACACCGTTTAGAAGGGTGCCAGAAGCAGAGCCCAGATCTTCAAGAATCCAGTGTCCGTTGCGGTTCTTGGCAATCATAGCGTGATAGGGCGAGACCGCATTATTTTTGATGCGGATCTGAGCCTCAGGCGCGCGGCCGATCAGGACAGATTCCAGATTATCGATGGGCATGATTTCACCGGTAATGCAGTTCTCCAGGTTACACCCGGTGCTTCCTTTGTGGTGGATGGCAATATCACCAGTATGACGACGCTTAGGCTTGGAAGTTTCTTCTTGGTCAAAAGAAGTTGCTTTCGGGTCAGGCGTACTGTAGCTCATACGGCGCATTTCCTCTTCGGCTTCAGCGGCGGTAGGAAGTTCTTCATAAAACTTGAAGATGGCATTTCCAAAGACCAGCGTGTCGCCATTTTCCAGATACTTTTTGTCCAGAACACGGGCTTTATTGACATAAGAGCCGGTTTTGGAGTTAGTATCAAAGAGAATCCACTTCCCGCCCCGGCGCGCAATGACAGCGTGGAACCGGGAGACGGTATTGTAATTGAGAACGATGTCACAGTGTTTACTGCGCCCGATGGAAGTCTCATAGGACTGCAGGGGCATGGTGTCTCCGGTGGATGCGTTGATGACATAGCCAAGGATTCCGGTTTTACGGTTTCCGCGAATTAGAACAGCGCCGCAGTAAGCAATAATGATGGCGGCGAGTGTTGGCAGAAGCCAGCGGCCGATGGCTGTCAGATAGACCAGTGACACGGTCTCACCTCACTTTTTTCTGTAATATCTTTTCTTATTATAATATGGTTTAAGCGAATCTCCTAGAAATGATAGCATAGAACTTTCAGAAAAACCAAATTTTTTACGGCTGTATTGCTTTTTTCCTGTCCCTTTGCTAAAATCTTAAGTAGTATATCAGGTATAGGAGGGATAGAACGTATGATTATTGCTACTTTCTATTTCATTCTCATGATTATCGCCTTATCCATTATGCTTGGCGGCGTTTTATTTGCTTTTTTGGCGATTGTTTTCATGTACACAGGACGTTCTATGTCTTACGACAGAGCTGGTAAGATGATTGACAATGCCGGCACTCCTATTGCTCCGTCTTCTGTACAGCCGAAGAAGGAGAAAAAGCCACACAAGAATCCGTTTGCAAAGTTTAAAAAGAACAAGTAAACGGTTGGTTTTGGTTGAATCACAGAGAATACTTATGGGCTCGCTTAGCTAAGGCTATGCGAGCCTGTTTTTATGACTTTACCCGTAGTTTCTATACCTATTTTTATAATAATAAAAAGACGAATCGCCCGGAATATGAGCAGGAAGGAAT
>CAYRKX010000030.1:0-26866 GCA_964425185.1 uncultured Eubacteriales bacterium | reverse complement strand
TACAGATCCTACCGTTAAAGCTATCATTGATATCGGCGGACAGGATGTAAAAGGTATTGCTATTGATACCGATGGTACAGTCAGAAACTTTGCCATGAACGATAAGTGCGCTGCCGGTACCGGCCGTTTTTTTGAGGCCATGGCCAGAAGCTTTGAAATGTCCCTTTCTGACTTCTCGAAACTCTCACTGGATGCGAAAAACGTTATCCCAATTACAGCACAGTGTACTGTATTCGCAGAGTCTGAAGTCATTACCCTTGTCGGGGAAGGAAAACCGATGGATGAGATCGCAGCTGGTATTGAGATGGCCGTTGCAAAACGCTGCTTTGTTATGGCGAAGAAAGCGGGCGCTACCGATTCCATCACTCTGACCGGCGGCTGCGCAAAGAATGAGGGCCTGAAGAAAGCTATTGAGCAGGTTCTCCACATGAAGGTCATCGATCTCAAGACTGACCCGCAGCTGATGGGTGCCCTTGGCGCCGCAGAGTATGCACGCCAAAAAGCTTCCGTCTAAGATCGACTGACTGGAGGTATCTCAGCTATGGAGAAAGTTAAAACTGTAACCTTGAAAATTTTGAAAACGCTCTGCATTACCGTTGGCGTTCTGTTTGTAGTCTATTTCTGGAACCTCGATCAGAAACTGCTGGCGTGGGTTTACAAACTCGTCCATGCAGTAGCAGATAGAAGAAAGGTAGAAAAGATCCTGTAACATGACTCTTTACGACAAAACAATTTCCCAGATTACCGGAAAATTGGGGTCACCGCTGAAGACGTATTCCTATAATCCGTCTTCTGCATGGCCCGATGTCGGACATCAAGAGCTTGTTCTTCTGCGTGATGCAGCATATGAGCTGGGCGGCAGTGGTGAGAAGTCTGTGAACAGCACGCTTGTTACCACTACCCCTGGTCTCATTCCTGAAGACTCTATTGAAGTCTATGGAAAGGATCTCCCGGATGTCCATGGAGACGTTCCGTTTGCACGGATTGTCCTTCTGGAAATTGAAGATCCGGGGGAGGATGAACAGGCCTACAATGCCATCAAAGATCTGGAATTTGTCCGGTACAACGTTTTCCCGAAAGGCTATATGACCCGGATTTCCTCGGAGAATAACCAGGAACAGGTTCGAGTCAGCAAAGACGCCGTGGCCTCTGGAATTAATTTCCAGAAAATTGGAAACGATTATCTGAAGAAATACAAGGAAAAGAAAGGCGTCAAACACGTCAAAATCATTTTTGCCATTGACCCGCCGGCCATGGATGACATCATCAAGGACGCAGACGCGGTCAGCAAAATCACCAATACGCTAACTCATATTATGGACGGCATTTCCACGGATTGCAGCCACTGCAATTTTAAGTCCATCTGCGACACTGTCGATGGCATTCGGGAAATGCATATGAAACAGAGAAAGAAAGGACGATAACCGATGCCATGTGAAAAATGTCCAGATACTAAAGCGAGTCCAGCAGAGGAGTCCATCGCCCTTTTAAAATATACAATCCATCATAATAAGCATCACACCGATGAACTCTACGATCTGGCGAACCAGCTGGATGGAGATGCAAGAGAGCGCGTCCATGCAGCTGTTATCGATTTCGAGCAGGGAAACCAGAAGCTGGAAGAAGCGCTGAAACTGCTGCAAAAAGAAGAAGGATAAGATATGTGTCTTTCAACGGTAATCAATGTCAATGGGCCGGAACCGTCTGTACTCTGTAAAAATATTCAGAATGTCAAAGTGGATCCGACAGACGGAAAACTGACCTTTACGGACATAATGGGGATTCAATACGAGTCCTTTGGGAAGATTAAGAGTATTGATCTTATTGACAATAAGATCATGATCGAAGACGAAAATTAAGGAGTGGATGAAATGAAGGAAGAATACAAATCTCTTCTGACCCCATGGAAAATCCGCGACGTAGAAATCAAGAACCGTATTGTTCTTGCCCCGATGGGCGGAACATGTCTCTTCGGTTGGACTGAGCCATGTCACTTTGACAAAGAGGCGGCCAGACTGATTCTCGGCGTAGCGGAGAATAACTGTGGACTGGTTATTCCGGGTATTGCCCCGATTCGTGATATTCTGGGTCGCCGCTGGCTCTACACCAACAAGAAGATGTTTCGGGAACTCAGCGATTTTATGGTGGAAATCCATAAGACCGGTGCCAAGCTGTTTGTTCAGCTGACTGCCGGATTCGGACGTGCTATGGCTCTGACCGGTCCAATGGCGCTTCTGGCAAGTCATAAAGTTCTGAACACCATCGCCAAACCGATTATGGATGCGGAATTCCTGACGGCTGCTCCGTCTGTTTCTCCGAACCGCTGGGCTGACAATGTTACCGCGCGTCCTATTACGAAAAAAGAGATTGCGCAGATGGTCTATGCATTTGGTGAGACCGCCCGTCTCTGTAAAGAGGCCGGTGTTGACGGCGTAGAAATTCATGCCGTTCATGAGGGGTATCTTCTCGACCAGTTCACTCTTCCGTACTGTAACCAGAGAACTGACGAGTACGGCGGATCTTTCGAGAACCGTTATCGTTTTGCGGTTGAGATCGTACAGGAAATCAAGAGAAAATGCGGCGAGAATTATCCTGTATCGCTGCGTTATTCCGTAGTGTCTCACACCAAGGGCTATCGCTCTGGCGCAATGCCCGGTGAGGATTATATTGAAGTCGGCCGTACCATGGAAGAGTCGGAGAAAGCTGCCAAATATCTGCAGGATGCCGGCTATGACATGCTCAACTGCGACAACGGTACATATGATGCCTGGTACTGGGCACATCCGCCGCAGTATATGCCACAGAACTGCAACCTCGAAGAGGTTGAGCACATTAAGCAGTTCGTCGATATTCCGGTTGTCTGCGCAGGTCGTATGACCCCGGCTGCTGGTGCCAAGGCCGTATCCGAAGGCAAGATCGACGGTATGGCTGTCGGCCGTCAGTTCCTCTGCGACCCCGAGTGGTTTACCAAACTCATCAATGATGAGCCTGAGGAAATCCGTCCCTGCATCTGCTGCCATGCAGCATGCTTCGACCTGACCAAGTATGAAGGTTCTGCCAATGCACAGGACTTCAACGACTCCATTCATATGTGCCGCTGTGCCCTGAATCCGGAGTCCATGCATTATAATAAGTACAAGATTGAACCCGCCCGGAAAACGAAGAATATTGCAGTTATCGGCGGTGGAATCGGTGGCATGGAGACCGCACGTGTTGCTGCTTTGCGCGGCCATAAGGTCACCATCTATGAGAAGGACGACAAACTTGGCGGTATCTTTATTGCTGCAGCTGCTCCCTCTTTCAAGGAAAATGATAAAGAGCTCATCAAGTGGTATATCCACCAGTGCGAAAAGAACCCGAACATCACTATCAAGCTGAATACAGAGGTTAAAGATCCTTCTGCTCTCGGAGCTGATGAAGTGGTTATTGCAACCGGTTCTGCCGCAAACAAGATTCCGCTGAAGGGCATTGAGAACACGATTGAGGCCTGTGATTATCTTCTGGATAAAAAACCGGTCGGCGATAATGTAGTTATCATTGGCGGTGGTCTTACTGGATGCGAAATTGCTCTGGATCTGTTCCGCAAGGGTAAACATCCGACGATCGTGGAGATGAAGAACGACCTCATGGCAGTCAGGAATCTCTGCCTGGCTAACTCTTCGTATCTACGTGACTGCTTTAAAACAAATCATGTTCCGGTATACTTAAATTCCGGCGTTAAGGAAGTAGGAAAGGACTATGTCCTGGTAGAGAGAAAAGACAAGAGTCAGGTCAAGATTCCAACTGACAGTGTTATCCTTTCTGTCGGCTATCATCCGACTCCGCTGAAGCCAAAGGGTAGACATGTCCATCTTGTAGGTGACTGTGACCACGTTGGTAACCTGCGTACCGTAGTATGGCGCGCATGGGATGTCGCTATGAAACTGTAAGCAGATCGTTTAGCCATATACAAAAGGCTGTACCGTGGAAACACGGTGCAGCCTTTCTTCGTCTCTATTTTACGCTTTATTTACAATATCGGTATGACGCTTTCTGTATAATTAAAGTGGTTAAGTTCACAAATTTACCTAGCTTACAAGAAAGAAGGGAGACCCCATGAAAGGAAAGAAAATTCTGGCAGTAATTCTGTCTCTGGCTATGCTTGTCCTTCTGGCATCCTGCGGGACTAAGACTGCCACCATGGAAAAGAATGAAGCATCCTTTAACGGCATTACCTACAAACGTCCGGAAGAGGAAAAGACATGGGGCCCTACCGGCGCTCAGAAACGTATAAACTTTGACACACTCTCTCATCGGAAAAAAGACGGTACCGGCTCAAAAGTTTATTTTACCGATGATATCAGTCCGGACGGAATTATAAAGGCCTATAAGGCTCTCGGCGTGACCCCGAAGGGTAAAGTGGCGGTTAAGCTGAGTACCGGTGAGTCCGGAGATAATTACTATCTTGATCCGAATCTGGTCGCCAATCTTATTCACTCCGTCAATGGCACAATTGTGGAGTGCAATACTGCATATGGCGGTTCACGCTCAGAAACCGCAGCTCATGAGCAGACCATTAAAGAACACGGATGGGATCAGGTGGCGAAAGTCGACATTATGGACCGCGACGGTTCCATGGCCATTCCTGTTCAGGGCGGCACCTACCTTAAGCAGAACCTGGTTGGAAAGAACCTGAAAAACTACGATTTCGTTGTGGTTCTGTCCCATTTTAAAGGCCACGCCATGGCAGGTTTCGGCGGAGCGTTGAAGAACATCTCTATTGGCATTGCTTCCAAAGAGGGCAAGAGCCTGATTCACTCTGCGGGAAAGTCTCACTCCGGTCTGGGATTCGGTACTTCTCAGAAAGACTTTACCGGCTCTATGGCAGAAGCGGCCAAATCTGTCTATGACTATGAAAATCACGGCAGGAACATGCTGTTTATCAACGTCATGAATAATCTCTCGGTTGACTGTGACTGCGACAGCAGCCCGGCTAAACCGACAATGAAAAATATTGGTATTCTCGCCTCCACAGATCCGGTAGCGCTGGATCAGGCGTGCTATGACCTTGTCTATGCCGCACCGGACAGCAAGGATCTCCGCCAGAGAATTGAGAGCCGCCAGGGCGTCGGTATTCTGAACCATGCTCAGGACATTCACTTTGGCAGCCGCTTTTATAATCTGATCATTCTCAAATAATATGTGGGCTGTTATACACCGTGAATTAGTCTATCTCTGGTACTACTGTGACATCCAGATCCGTCAGATTTTCTGGTACTGGCTTGCTGGAATTCTGATCGGATCGTTTGTCTCGGTGTTCCTGAAAAAATACATCCTGCAGTGGAGGGAATATCAAAGTCACTCTTCCTTATTTTCTGATTGGCATTGCTCTTACCGCGCTGTACCAGCGATATGTTCCAACTTCCGTCATTACCCATCTGTTTCATTCCAATATTGGTCTGGGTTCACTTCTGGCGGCAGGACTCGGAGTTCCGCTCTACACCTGCGGCGGGGGAACCAAACTCACGAATCTCGGAGCCCTGAAATCCACGCTGGGTATTGTCAACTTCATTCTTTATATTGTATTTGCAGTACTGTTTGCCGCATTGAGTGGGATTGTTGTCGATTTAATTCTCTGAGGCGAGGAACAATCTGACAAAAGCAGACAGATACTGCACAATAGTGCAGACAACTGTCCGGCTTTAGCACACATCTGTTGAAACACAGTCTCCTCTCCGCTAAGATAAACTTTGGATATGTTTTACTTATCGGATAGGAGATTATTATGAATTACAAAAACAAATACCCGTTTATTTTCATCCACGGTATGCTCGGATGGGGTGAAGAGGACAAAATGTACAAGCTGCCGTACTGGGGTATGGTCTGCGGAGACCTTATGAAGCAGCTCCGTAAAGCCGGTTATGAGGCCTATGCGCCGAAAGTCGGACCCATTAACTCGGCCTGGGACAGAGCCTGCGAGCTGTATGCCATTCTGACGGGAACTACTGTAGACTACGGTGTTGTTCATTCTCAGAAAATGGGGCACAGCCGTTTTGGACGCACTTATCCTGTCCCGCTGGTTCCCGGATGGGGCGAAGAAAAAAAGGTTCACCTTCTGGGTCACAGTTTCGGCGGAGTCACCATCCGGCTTCTCACAGAACTGCTGGTCAACGGCAGTGAAGAGGAGAGGACGGCTACCAGTCCGGATGAGCTGTCCCCATTGTTTGCCGGAGGCCATGAAAACTGGATTGCCTCAGTTACTACAATTTCGGCTCCGCACGACGGAACAACATTTGTTCACGCTTTTCCGCAGTTTATGAAGGCAATTACAATCGGACAGCTCGGATTCCTGTCGGTTCTGGGAAATACGAAAGGAAATCTGTTCTACGACGCATATCTGGAGCGTTACGGCTTAACTTCCGTCCCAGGAACTACAGATTATAAACGAATTCTCGACCCGCGTCAGCTCTCCAGAATTTGCAGAATTATTCGCTCTGAAGACCATGTATTCCATGATCTGCGCATTGATGCTTCAGAGCAGATTAACAAGAAAATCCACTGTTCCAAAGACACTTATTATTTTTCCGTAACCGGCCATGGGACAAAACCGTCTTCCAGGAATCCGGAAAATGAAGTCCGGGACAAAATCATGCTGTTTGCGTTTATCCCATTTGCCAGAAAGCTGGGATCATTTCCTGAGCAGACTATCGGGGGCGTTCATGTGGATGCGTCCTGGCACGCCAACGATGGACTTGTGCCGGTTGAATCCGGCCGGTATCCGCACAAAGAACCGCACGTCTTTTATGAAGATGTAAAGGATCAGCCCCTGAAAAAGGGAGTCTGGCATGTATTACCCGACTACATCGCCGACCATGGTACGGTAATTGGGGGCTCACTGAGCTATATTGGGCCGGGGAGAGCGCAGCCGTTTCGCGATTACTACCGGAACCACCTGAATTTGCTGATCTTCCTGGAGTGAGATATAATCAAAATTAAATTTTGAGACGAGGGAGTTTGATGATGATTCGTTCGAAAACCGCAAAATCTGTAACCGCACTACTTCTTATGGTGGTCTTTACCCTGGCTCTGTTTAGCAGCATGGCCATCCAGACCGTCCATGCCTCCGGGTCGACTTTGTTCCGGGAATCAACGGAAGACCAGGTCAACCGTATGATGTCCTCCATGTCACTGGATGACAAGATTTTGCAGATGTTCATTGTCACACCGGAAGTCTTAAACGGAAGTACTAAAAGTGAGTTCTCAGCCGATGAACGTCTGAAGTCTGCCGGTGCGGAGACGAAGCAGTCTCTGCAGGAACGGCCTGTCGGCGGTCTGATCTACTTTGCCGACAATTTGGAAACCCGTCAGCAGACCACAAAGATGATTTCCAATTCGCAGTCCTATTCTAAGATTCCACTTTTCATCTGCGTTGACGAAGAGGGAGGTACTGTAGCTCGCTGCGCTAAGAAGCTTGGAACAACCAAGTTTAAGCCCATGCAGACTTATCAGAACCAGGGTACCTCTGTTGCCCGCAGCAATGCCCGGACGATTGCCAACGATATTAAACAGTTTGGGTTTAACGTAGATTTCGCCCCGGTAGCCGATGTCAATACGGCCTCCAATTCCGTTATTGGAACCCGGGCGTATTCCAACAACTTCCAGAAAGCGGCCCAGCTGGTTCCGGCTGCGGTCCAGGGATTCCACGACGGTGGTATGATCTGCACGCTGAAACATTTCCCGGGACATGGCAACACTCAGGAAGACAGCCACAAGGAGACTGCGCATCTCTACAAGAGTTTATCAGAGCTTCGGAAGGAGGAGTTCCTTCCCTTCAAGGCGGGGATTCAGGCCGGAGCGGATATGGTCATGGTCGGACACATTGTTGCCGACGAAATTGACAGTAAACCGGCGACGCTCTCTCACCGGCTGGTTACGGACATCCTCCGCGGCGAACTTGGGTTTAAAGGCCTTGTTGTTACCGATTCTATGGGTATGGGCGCTATAGCTAACCACTACACCCCTGGAGAGGCTGCGGTCATGGCCATTCAGGCAGGGGACGACCTGCTTCTCGGAGTCTATAATGTCCCGCAGGCGCTCGCCGGGGTGCGCAGCGCTGTGAAGTCCGGAAAAATTTCGGAATCCCGCATTAACGACAGCGTTCGCCGTATTCTCACTACTAAAATAAACATGGGAGTCATTCATGGCTAATATCATTGACTATCTTCAGTGGCGGGGAGACCTCCCCGTCTGTCCGCTGGCCCCATTTAATGACCTCGACGCCGTAATTCTCGCGCGATTCAGTTATCTACCCTTATATGAACTGTCTCTTTCCGAGAATGAAACCGTTCCTTCTGTGCGGGATAAGTCACTTCCGCTGAATGACGAGTCTTTTCGCAGGCAAGATCGGGAACTGATGACGCTGATGGCGGACAGCACACGGTTTTCAGAGGTCTCTGTTACGGATTATGTAAAGGAAAACGACCCGAAAGAGGAAAAACAGTTTGCCGCAGTTACGCTCCATCTGTCAGATAAAGAAATGGCCATTTCTTTCTGTGGAACAGATTCTACCGTTTACGGATGGAAAGAGGACTTCAACATGTCCTTTATGGAAGAGGTCCCGGCGCAGAGCGCTGCTCTGGAGTATGCCAAAACTATTTTTGCGAAGTACCCCGAAAAAAAAGTGCGTCTGATCGGCCATTCTAAAGGTGGAAATTTGGCAGTCTATGTTTTTTATATGCTGACGCCCCAGGAACAGAACCGGGTCATTCACGTAAAAAATTTTGACGGTCCCGGCTTCCACGATGATTTTCTGGATGAGGTGGCCAAACCGACACTTTTAAACCGGATTTTCACATTCCTGCCGCAGGATTCTGTCTTTGGACGAATTCTGGAACGCCGGGAGCCCTACACGGTAGTATCCAGTACAGAGCAGGGGGTCAACCAACACGACGTCTATTCCTGGAATGTTCTTCCCACTTCACTGGAAACGGCAGACAGCCTGTCTGACTATAGCAACATCGTCGCCACGGTTATTTCCAAAGTTATGTACCACAATTCTCCGGAGAACCGAAAAAAGTATATCGACGGTGTGTACAATATTGTGACGGCTACCTCGGCCACGACAACGGCCGAATTTCGAGAAGGCTTTCCCAATAATATTCCGACCCTGCTGAAAACCCGAAATGAAATGTCCACGGAAGAAAAGGCTCTCCTGGATCAGATTACCCGGGAGTTTGGCAGTGCTTTTGCAGAGACAACCGCAAAAACACAGGGAGAAAAGCTGTCCCATCTGGTTCAGAATATTGGAAATCGGATTACCCGAAAATCAAATGAAGGAAAAAGCAGTCATTAAGTAAACTTACAGATGAAAAAGAACTGTCTGAAACAGGCAGTTCTTTTCTTTTTTGTCTTGAATTTGGACAGATGAAGTGTTACAACAATGCTATACCTAGTATGCATATATGAAAAGTTGTACTATGGAATGACTAATCCAGAAAAAGTGAGTGACCAAACCTTGAAAAAAGTAATTGCAGGTCTGCTGGCACTGGTGATGGCAGTATCTCTTCTGACTGTTCCGGCATTTGCCGCAAATGGAAGCGGAGAAGTGCCAATCACCGTAAAACATCAGATTAAAGACCATGACGGGTCGAACAGTTTTGTATATAGTAACAACTATTTTAACCGCTCTGGCTATGAGTTTCGCTTAGATCTTGCCAAGGCGTCTCTCGGCATGAACTTTGCAGCTGGGTCCAGTTATGAAGCTCAGAAAGAGAATAAGCCGGAAAAAGAGACCCAGAACTGGGAGTCTTTTGCCAGACAGACCGGGTTTCAAAATGCAGAGGGCAATGAGTGGATGCACAAAAAGGCTCGGGCAAATTCCGCAGGCGTCTCTGCGGCGGAGAAACGGTATACCGATGCCAAGGGACCGGCAACCCTGATTGCAGTTGGATTTCGTGGTGCAGGGTATCGGTCTGAGTGGGGCGGTAATTTCAACCTGGGTGAGACCGGTGAGCACCAGGGCTTTGCCATCGTCCGAGATGAAGCGCTGAAGTTTGTAAAGTCCTACATCCAGAAACACAACATTACCGGACGAATTAAAGTCTGGGTCTCCGGGTACAGCCGCGCCGCAGCGGGTGCCAACCTGTTTGCCGGAGCGTTGGATAACGGATATGACCTTGGCAACGGGACAACTCTCAGCCCGGACGATCTCTATGCCTATACTTTTGAGACACCGCTCGGCGCAACCTCTGATGAGGTTCAAAGCCAGAAATACGATAACATTCATAACATTATTAATCCCAACGATCTGGTTACCTATATTGCGTTTACAGACTGGGGTTTTGCCCGTTATGGTCTGGACCACTATATTCCGGTCAAAGGCTCTCCCAACTATGATTCCTATAAGAGCGCTCTTTTGAAAACCTTAAAGACGGTTGACAATGATCCGGAAGACTATCTGGATCAGTACTGGGCAGATGCTTTTCAGGGATACACAGTCAGGAACGGAATTGCTATTCGAAATTCGGAGACTCCAAAAGAGTTTTATAAGACTCTTGGAAAATCAGCAACGACATATTTTGTCTCTTCCCGAAAAGACTATGTTGACAACTTACAGGATGAAATTGTGACATTTCTGGAAGGATACAAACAGCAGAATAAACCAGATCAGAGTGCTGCCTTCGCTATCTTCACGAAAAAAATTCAGGATAATTCCGTCAAGGTTCTGAAGAGTCTGACTGATGGAACATTTGCGGACCTTGTCACCAATTATCTGGTGGAGAGTTTTAAAGAGGCAGGTATTACCGATCTCAATGCAGATAATTACCGGCACCTCATCCAGGAGATTGGAAAGCGGCTGCAGAATTTGTACCGAAATGACCCGAGTACGACAGTAACATTTATTCGAAATATCTATATTGTCTTTTCCAGCCATCTCCAGGAAACGACGTATTCCTGGCTCCAGGTTCTTCCGGAATCAGTATTCCAGTCCAATACAGGGCATTCCTATAATCTGTTTGACGAATGAGTTCTGTTGCATTATAATAAAAGGCAATGAAGTCATACCAATTTGGTAGGAAAAGTATGCAAGGAGACACTATGAACCGTTTTACAGCAAAAATGGATATGATGTGCTGTTGTAGACTGAGATACTGTTCCATGCATGCTCCGGTTCGATGTTGAACGGGCTCATACCAGACGTATTGAATTTTGCACAGGGAACAGTCAATGATGATTGTTCCCTGTTTTACTTTTTATAAGGAGAAAGCTTCATGTCCTCTACCAGAATTTTATCGACACAGGAAAAAAGAATTCAGGAAAACCACGGCACAGTAATTTTTCCGAAGGGCTCCCGCGCCCAGAAAATCTATGACAGCTTTGCTTCATCGCCCTCGTATGTGGATATTCAGCGGGCGCGCTACTTTACCGAATCGTTCCGTGAGACCGAGGGAGAAACCCTGACTCTCCGATGGGCTAAGGCCCTGTACCATATTGCCGAGAAGATTGATGTGATTATTGATGACCACCAGCTTCTCGCCGGACGTGCCGGGCGCTCCGGTAAATACGGCCTGATCTACCCGGAACTTGATGGATGCTTCCTGCGTCAGTTTGTCCGTCAGGCCAGAGACCGGGAAGAATCTCCGTTCGAAATCAGCCCGGATGATGTCCGGATTATCGAAGAGGAAATTGCTCCGTACTGGGAGGGGAAAACCTATTATGAAGATTTTGCTGGTTCTCTTCCGGACGATGTGCTGAAGCTGACCTATGAACCGGAAGACAAATTTACATCTCGCTACATTGTGAACGAGACATCGTCTATGCGCTCTGCTCTCCAATGGGTGCATGACTACGAGAAGGGTATTCGTGTCGGCTTTGAGGGGATTAAGCGGGAGGCGCAGGAACATCTGGACGGTCTGAATGACTTAAATCCGGCCGAAAGCGTTGACCAGGCTGATTTCTACCGTGCGGTTATTATCTCGTCCGATGCCATTATCCTTCTGGCCCACCGCTACAGCCTGAAGGCTGCTGAGCTGGCCCGGCAGGAGACAGATCCGGTTCGGAAACAGGAACTCCAGGAGCTGTCCCGCATTTGTGACAAGGTCCCGCGTTACCCGGCGGATTCTTTTTATGAAGCCGTTCAAGCGCAGTGGTTTATTCAGCTGTTTTCGCGCCTGGAACAGAAAACCGGAGCGACAGTTTCCAACGGTAGGATGGACCAGTATCTGTATCCGTATTACAAAAAAGATCTCGAAGCCGGGAAGATTACCCCTGAGCAGGCTAATGAGCTGTTTCAGTGCATGTGGCTTGCCATGGCCCAGTATAAAGATCTCTATATCAGCCCAGCCGGAGTGAAGTTCAACGAGGGGTATGCCCATTGGGAGGCAGTAACCGTCGGCGGTGTTGACCGGGACGGCAACGATGCCACCAACGATCTGACCTACATCCTCCTTCAGAACAAGCGCAGATTCCCGCTGAACTATCCTGACCTTGCAGCTCGTATACATAAAGATGCTCCCGAGGAATACCTGCGTGAAGTGGCCGCTACCATTAAAGAGGGAAGTGGATTTCCCAAACTGCTCAACGACGAGGAGATTATTCCCAACCTGGTTCACCAGGGGGCGGACATCCGCTCCGCCCGCGATTATGCGGTATCCGGCTGCACCGAGGTCCGTATGCCCAATCTCGACACCTTCACGACAGCGTGCCCGTTCATTAATCTGGCTTCAGTAATTGAGCTGACCCTGTACAACGGACGCACCCGTAAGACGGGGGATGAGCTTCTGACCTTTGAATCCGGCGATGTACATTCTTTTAAGACCTATGAAGAGTTCGAGGACGCCTTTATGGAACAGGAGAAGTATCTGTTAAAGATTGCGTTTAAACAGCAGTATATCGCTAACAGAGTCCATGCCCAGCATTTTGCGGCTCCGTTTGGATCTTCCCTTCATAAACTCTGCATGAAGTCCGGAAAGGACCTCCACAGTGAGAAGATCCCCGGCGGTGTGGACATTGGGTTCTATGATTTTATCGGGTATGGTACAACCGCGGACTCACTGGCTGCTATTAAGAAGAATATCTACGATGATAAGGTCCTGACGTGGGATCAGCTGCTTCACGCCCTGGATGTAAACTTCGAAGGACAGGAGTGGATTCAGCAGCGTCTTCGCCGCTCGCCGGCCTATGGAAACGACGAGTCCTATGTCGATGAGATTGCCCGGAGAATTGACCGGGAGGCGGCCGCGTTCTCTCAGGAGTATTCGAAGTATCTTGGAATTCACATGGACCTGCGGTATGTATCTCAGTCCGCCAATGTTCCTTTCGGCAAAGTCATCGGCGCTACACCAAATGGTCGGAAAGCCGGAACGGCATTATCAGACGGCTCTTCTGCCTCGCAGGGCGCAGATGTCAAGGGGCCGACGTCCGTTCTCCTGTCCAACTACCGGACCAAAAACAAGGAGTACACCAATCGGGCTTCCCGGCTCCTTAATATTAAACTGAGTCCATCTGTTGTGGCCGGGGAAGAGGGGACACAGAGACTGATCGCCTTTATCCGAGCATGGTGCGCATTGAAACTGTGGCACCTGCAGTTCAATATCATTAATCAGGAGACTTTACTCGAAGCCAGAAAACATCCTGAGGACTATCAGAGTCTGCTGGTGCGGGTTGCCGGATACAGCGCGTATTTTGTTCAGCTGACACCGGAACTTCAGGACGACATTATTTTACGAACGGAGCATGAGTCCATTGGCGCTTAAGGAAATAGGAACCATCTTCAATATTCAGCATTTTTCTGTCAATGACGGACCGGGAATTCGAACTACTGTTTTTCTCAAAGGATGCCCGCTCCGCTGTCCCTGGTGCGGCAACCCCGAGTCTCAAAAATTTACTCCGGAACTGGCATGGACCAGAAAAGAGTGCATGCACTGCCAGTCCTGTGTAAAGGAACTTCCGGAACTGGGATGCCGTTTTTCGAATGACCAGCTGTTCTGGGACAAGACCGCCGATCCGGACTCCGAAAAAGTGGATCGCGTCTGCCCGACCGGAGCATTGCATGTTATTGGAAAACCCGTTACGGTTAAGGAGGTATTGCAGGAAGTCGAGAAAGACCGGATTTTCTTTCAGACTTCCGGCGGAGGGCTGACTTTGTCCGGCGGAGAACCGCTGGCCCAGCCGAAGTTTACCCTGGCTGTTCTGGAAGAGGCGGGAAACCGCGGAATTCACCGGGCTATGGAGACCTGTGGTGCAGCGGACTGGGACGATGTCGAGCCGATTGCCCATAATCTGGACTATCTGCTCTTTGATATTAAGAGCGGAACCCCGGAGTCCCGCATTTTGAACAATCTGCGCAGCATTCGGAAGGTTCGCCCGGATCTTCCCATCCGGGTCAGAACTCCAATTATTCCCGGGTACAACGATACCATTCCGGAACTTCGGAAAATACTCAGCCTGCTTCGGGATCTGCACGTTGAGTATGAACCATTAAAATATCACCGGCTGGGAGTTCCGAAATATGAATCTCTGAACCGTCCCTATCCAATGGGAGACGTTCAACTGCCGGATGAAAAATATGAGACCTTACGGCGGTTTGCCGAAAAGGAACATTCCAACAAGGGAGATCACTATGAAGTACTATCTGGACAGCGCCAAACTGGATGAAATTGATTACGCCTATCAGACCTTCGGAATTGACGGGGTGACCACAAATCCTAAACATATTCAAAGCAGTGGAAAACCGTTCCTGACTGCCATTACCGAGATTGCAGACTGGGTTAAATCGGAACATCTGGAAGGAAAGGAGACTTTTCCGGTCTCCGTGGAAGTCAATCCTCATCTGGAGAAGGCAGATGACCTGGTACAGGCGGCTGAGAAGATCGCCCCAATCAGCGAAAACTTTGTCATCAAAATTCCCTGTTCCGAAGAGGGCGTCAAAGCGGCCCGGATTCTGGAGCGGGAGGGTATTTCTACCAATCTGACCCTGGTCTTCTCTCCGGCTCAGGCCATCTGGGCGGGAAAAATCGGAACCTATTTTGTCTCTCCTTTCCTCGGCTGGCAGGAGGACAATGGCGAAGACCCTAAAGCCTATATTCAGAAGATTGTCGACATCTATAAGAACTATGGATGGTACGGCAAAACTCAGATTATTGCTGCTGCCATTCGTACCCCGAAACAGCTGGTCGATTGCGCTGTAGCCGGTGCAGACATTGCAACAGCCGGTCTTACGGTTTACCAGGCAAGCTTTAATCATGCTTATACAGAGGACGGACTCAAGCGGTTCCGTGCTGCCTGGGACGCAACAGTAACAGAATAAAAGAGGGGACAGAGCTGTGAAAATAGGATTTATAGGACTCGGAACCATGGGAGCACCCATGGCGGAAAATATTGTAAAGAAACATGACGACACTGTCTATGTGTGGAACCGTACCCCGGAGAAGGCTGAACCGCTGAAAACAGCCGGAGCAGTCGTCGCCGCTTCGCCGCAGGAACTGGCAGAGCAGTCCGACATTATTATTACGATGGTGACTGCCTCAGCAGACAGTGTAGAGGTCTGGGCTTCCATTCTTCCGCAGA
Organism: uncultured Eubacteriales bacterium; assembly: GCA_964425185.1. GTDB lineage: Bacteria > Bacillota > Clostridia > Oscillospirales > Acutalibacteraceae > RUG420. The sequence continues at coordinate 11,320 of CAYRKX010000030.1, read as the reverse complement.
TAGGACCCGGAAAAATCGGAATTGATATGAGTACTATTGACCCTTCGGTCTCCATCCGTCTGGCAGAGCACGTGAAAAAGCGCGGGGGCCAGTTCCTCGATGCACCGGTAGTCAAAAGTCAGCCGGCGGCTATAGCGGGAACCCTCGGTATCTATGTCGGGGGCGATGAATCGGTCTATGAAACCGTTGAGCCGGTTCTGCGCTACATGGGTGAGAATGTGATCTTCCTGGGGCCGAATGGCAATGGACTGGTCATGAAAATCTGTCACAATGCTCTCGTCTCGCAGATTCAGAACGGGGTCAACGAGACCGTAAATCTGGCGGCAAAGAACGGAATTGATGTCGCTACATTTGCCAAAGCAGCCTCATATGGCGGAGCGCAGAATTTTTATCTGGACAGTAAAAAAGAAGTTCTGGAACAGCAGAACTTCGCACCGGCATTTTCTGTTAAGAATATGAATAAGGATGTCCAGATTGCTCTTAACCTCGCACAGGAATCCCATGCGGCTCTGTCTGCGGAACAGATTGTTGCAGAAGTTTACCGCTCAGCTCTGGAACAGGGGTATGGTGAAGAGGACTTCTCCGCAACGTATAAAGTGGTGAGGGATAAGAAAGTATGAGCAGGACCGTTGTCTATGTCCCGGCAGGTGTCGGGACATTTCATATGGAAAGTGCCAATGAGGTATTCCAGCAAACCGTCACCTTCCTGAAAAACTTGTATTACGATGTCACGGTTCCGGAGAAGATCCTTCTGAGTCCGGAAGAGGTGGACTCCTATCTCCAGGATCAGAATCCTTTTCTTGTTATATTTCAAAGCGTGACATTTGCCAATGGAGAGTATATTAACCGGGTTCTGTCTCATACGGAGGCTCCTGTATTACTGTGGGCGGTTCGAGAACCAGTCATCGACGGCGGCCGGCTTCGTCTCAACTCTCTGACCGGTGCGTTTTCCGCGGCAAATTTCATCCGCGGAACCGGGCACCAGCAGCTGGACTTTGTGTTTGGGAGGCCGAACGAGCCGACAGTGGAAGAAAAAATTCGTGCCGCAATTGCTGCGGCGAAAACAGCTGAGCAGCTGCATCGCCTGACACTGTTTACCGTTGGACAGGCTCCGCAGGGCTTCGGATTTGGTGAGGCCAACGACATAGATCTTGCAAGGGGATTCGGTGTCCGGCAGGAACATTACGAGGTCCGGGAACTGATTCAGTCAGCTAAGAGCTATTCTGATTTTCAGGTACAGGAGAGTCTGGATAAGGCTCGACACTATATTCCAACAGTGGATCGTGTGGAACCCGAAAGGAAAGATCGATTTGCAAGGCTGTACCGTGCATACTCTGACATGATTTCCAAGGCCGAAGTCGCCGCTGTGGCTTCCCGCTGCTGGCCGGATTTCTTTTCCGACTACGAGACGCCGGTATGTGCGGTTCTCTCTCTTCTGAACGCAGAAGGAGTTATGAGCAGCTGTGAAGCAGATGCTTATGGGGCCATTTCCATGTTTGTCGGCCATGTTTTGACGGGAAACCCGGTCTTCTTTGGAGACCCGGTCTCCCTGGACGAACGCGAGAACACCATTACGTTCTGGCACTGCGGGATGGCTGCCTGCAATCTGGCCCGGGCAGAAGAGGGGCCGAAACTGGGGGTACACCCCAACCGCAAAATCGGTCCGACCATGGAGTTTGGATGCCAGCCGGCAGAGGAGATCACCATTTTCCGGGTGGGAAAAAATCCGGACGGGACATTCCGTCTGTTTTCTGCTCCGGGGGAAGCTCTCGACAAGCCGAGACAGTTCTTGGGAACTTCTGTGGTGGTGCGGACCAGAGACAATGCGGAACAAATTGTTTACCGGGCTGTCGACGAAGGGTGGGAGCCCCATTTTGCTGTTATTTACGGTGACGTTACGAAAGAAATTAACCTGTTAAATCGATTACTATGATAGAGACCTTGAATATTCAATCTATAAAGCTGACTCTGGCCGAGGGAAAGTCCTCTTTTCCCATGCGGAAGGGAAGCTTTCAGTATGATGACCAGATTACCCGAAGCCAGCAGGCAAATCCGGAACAAGTTCGGATTACGGAGGAGTTCCCCGGCTATAAAATTCAGGTGCAGAATGTAGACCCACAGTGGAATCGAATTGCTCTGACTGTCCCGGTAGAATCCGGCGAGCACTACTACGGCTGCGGGGAGACATTCTCCAAGTTCGATCTTAGGGGAGAGAATGTCAGAATCTGGGTGGCTGAGCACCAGAACAGTGAGCGGATTGACCGCAAATTGGACCAGTTGAGACAGGGCGTGCCGGAGACAGAAAAACCATTTTCCGAGTATGAGTCTTATTATGCCCAGCCGACGTTCCTGTCGAGTGGGAGATACTTTGTCCACGTCGATACGGACGGCTATGCCGAGTTTGATTTCCGAACGGACGGAGAAGTTACCATCCGGATGCGGGAACCCGCGGATATCTTTGTGGGAGTGGCGGGGACTTATGAGGAACTTTCCGAAAAACTCTCAACTCTGCTCGGCCGTCAGCCGGAACTTCCGGAGTGGGTGTACTCTGGTGCCATCCTTGGAATTCAGCGGGGACCGGATGTCATTGAGAAGAAGCTGCGCAAGTGTCAGGAGGCGGGAGTCTCCGTCGCCGGAATCTGGAGTCAGGACTGGTGTGGATGCCGTAGAACCAGGTTTGGATACCAGGTTATGTGGAACTGGGAAGAGGACGACAGTCTGTACCCGGATCTTCAGGAAAAGATTTCCCACTGGAGACACCGTGGAATTCGGTTTCTTGGGTACATTAACCCGTTTCTGGCCATTGAAAAGGGGCTGTACCGTGAAGCTTCCGAGAAAGGTTACTGCGTGAAAAATGCCCAGGGAGAAGATTATCTGGTTACCATTACCACGTTTCCCGCTGCTATGGTCGACTTTACCAACCCGGAAGCTTATGCATGGTATAAAGCGGTTATAAAAAAGAACCTGATTGGCACTGGCATGTCTGGCTGGATGGCCGATTTTGGGGAGTATCTTCCGGTGGATGCTGTGCTCTACAGTGGAGAACCTGCCGAGGCGGTTCACAACCGCTGGCCTGCCATCTGGGCGAGATTAAACCGGGAGGCCATAGAGGAGTCCGGATGTCAGGATGATGTCTTCTTCTTTACCCGCGCGGGCTCTACCGGAACTATCCGTTATTCGCCCATGATGTGGAATGGCGACCAGCATGTGGACTGGTCTCAGGATGATGGACTGCCGAGTGTTGTTCCTGCCACCTTATCCCTGGCTGTCAGCGGCTTTGGTCTGTGTCATTCCGACATTGGAGGTTATACCACTTTCGAGGGAATGACCCGGAGTCCGGAACTGCTTATGCGCTGGGAAGAGATGAACGCCTTTTCTGTTCTGATGCGGTCGCACGAAGGAAACCAGCCGTCCCGCAATGTGCAGTTTGATGAAGACGACAGGGTGCTGCGCCAGCTTGCCCGTACGGTCCGCTATCACCGGGCGATTGAGCCCTATTTGAAAACCTTAGTGGCAGAGGAACACTCGCGTGGGTTGCCCGTGTGCCGGCCGCTGTTCTTTTATTATGACGAGTCAATCGCCTATACGGAATCCTATGAGTATTTACTGGGCCGGGATGTCCTCGTGGCTCCGGTTCTGCAGGAAGGGGAGAGGGAACAAAGTGTTTATCTTCCCGCGGACCGTTGGGTGCATGTCTTTACCGGGAAGAGGTATACAGGCGGCAGATATACTGTGCCGGCTCCTATTGGTGAGCCACCCGTCTTTGTAAGATGTTCTTCTCCATGGGAAGAGTTATTTCGAAGCCTGAGGGATCTGACATAATGAGCAAAGGAAAAAATATTACCACTAAAAATTTGATCGGATATGCACTGGGGGACACCGGAGGGGTTCTGGCATTCGGTGTCATCGGATCCTTTCTGCAGATGTATTACACCGATGTACTGCATATCTCCCTCGCAAAAATTACGATTCTGTTTTTGATTGCCAGAATCTGGGATGCCATCAATGACCCCATCATTGGATCATGGATTGACTCCAGAAAACCAAGAAAGTCCGGTCGGTTCCGCCCCTACATGTACGGGTTCAGCTTTCCGATGGTGTTCGCATTTATTCTGATCTTCCTGCCTATTCACGGGCTGCGGGAGAATCAGTATCTGGCCTTTGCGTATATAACTTACATATTATATGGAATGTTATATACAGCCGTAAACATTCCCTACGGGTCATTGGCTTCGGCCATGACAGACAACCCGCGCGAGCAGTCCAACCTTTCGGTTGCGAGAAGCTTTGGCTCAGCGGTTGGATGTATTCCTGGAAAAGTTATTCTCCCACTGGTGGTCTACTCTACAGCAGACCAGGGCTCGAAATATCTTAACGGCCGCAAGCTGTTTGTGTCAGTCTTGGTGCTCGGCGTCTTTATGATGATTATCTATACGCTGAGCTTCCGGATGACGAAGGAAAACATTGCTCCTCCATCTGCCCAGAAGAATGAACATCTCTGGGGAACCGTAAAACGTCTGGCCCATAACCGTGCTTTTCTCTTTTTAAGCCTTGCCGGAATGCTGCTTCTGGCGGGAGACATGTACTCCATGACCGTTCTAAACTACCTGTTTAAGAACTATTTCGGGCGGCCGGAGCTCTATTCCATCATTGCTGTTGCAAACTACATTCCGATGTTTGCGCTGATGTTTTTTATGGGGCCGCTGGTTGAAAAATTCGGGAAGAAGGAGATCTGCAGTGTCGGCGGACTGTTTGCAGCTTTAGTTAATCTGCTGCTGTTCTTCCTCCATACCACGAATCCATATGTGTTCCTGGGAATCACTATTCTGTCGGGATTCGGTGTCGCCGTATTCACTTTGGAAGTCTGGGCCATGGTTAATGACGTTATCGACTACCATGAAATCCGGTTCCAGCGCAGGGAAGAGGCAACGACTTATGCGTGCTTTACTTTTTTCCGCAAGCTCGGACAGACCCTCGCAGGCGTTGCGGCAACTATGACCATGGATGCCGTTGGCTACTCTACAGAAGCGGGTGCTATTGTCCAGGCGGCATCCGTCAATACGGGACTTTACAACATCTCCACTCTGGTCCCCTTTGCGATCTACTTCCTGATGTTCCTCGCACTGCAGTTCGGTTACAATCTGAACCGGAAAAAAGTCGAAGAAATTCATGAATCCACTAGGCAGGAGACCAATCCCGTTGTAAAATAATGGGGAGATAGGAGGGTTATTATATGCCTGTTATCACAATTACCAAAGATAATTTTAACGATGAAGTTTTGAAAAGTACCAAGCCGGTTCTCCTGGATTTCTGGGCGTCCTGGTGCGGACCCTGTAAGCGGGTTTCTCCCATTGTAGATCAGATTGCCGAGGAACATCCGGAATTCAAAGTCGGCAAAGTCAATGTTGACGAGGAACCGGATCTGGCCGAGTCTTTTCATGTGGAAAGTATTCCGACTCTGGCACTCATTAAAGATGGGGCGCTGGAGGATGTCTCTGTTGGAGCAGTCCCGAAAAATCAGATCCTGAAGTTCATGGGAATTTCCTGAACTTGTATGTGATGAGAAGTTACGGCTTTTGTCGCAGCTTCTCTCTTTTTATGTCTTTTATTGCACGGGCGTCTCTATTGACTTTTTATTCATAAAAATGTATGATTTATTGAATGAAATCTTAGATTTATGCATATTCTTCCGAACTTATTGCATATTTTATAGAGAATCATGAATATTATTCAAAAAGGAGAGGTCCCATGAATCTGAAGGGCAGAGACTTTCTGACACTGCTGGATTTTACTCCCGAGGAAATTGAATATTTTCTCGATCTCGCAGCCGATTTAAAGTATAAGAAAAAGAACGGTATTCCTCACGAATACTGCAGAGGCAAGAATGTTGCCCTGATCTTTGAGAAGACCAGTACCCGGACCCGCTGCAGCTTTGAAGTCGCGGCGCATGATCTCGGAATGGGTTCCACTTATCTCAACCCGACAGATTCTCAGATTGGTAAAAAAGAAAGTATTGCGGATACCGCACGGGTTCTCTCCGGTATGTTTGAAGGCATTGAGTACCGCGGATACGGTCAGGAGATTGTCAATGAACTGGCTAAATATTCCAAGGTCCCTGTCATGAATGGTCTGACAAACGAATTCCATCCGACACAGATTCTCGCTGACTTCCTGACAATTCGGGAGCATTTCGGTCATCTGAAGGGCATTAACTTTGTCTATATGGGAGATGCTCGCTACAACATGGGTAATTCTCTGATGATCGGCTGTGCCAAAATGGGTCTGAACTTTACTGCCTGTGCTCCAGAGAAATACTTCCCGAACAGCGATCTCGTAAAGACCTGCCGGGAAATTGCCGGTGAAAATGGCGGTTCCATCAATTTTGTTGAAGATCCGATGGAGGGTACCAAAAATGCCAATGTCATCTATACGGATGTCTGGGTATCCATGGGTGAACCGCTGTCCGTTTGGGAAGAGCGGATTCATGACCTTGCCCCATATCAGGTCAATCAGAAGCTGATGGACAATGCTGCAGAAGACGCGGTCTTTATGCACTGCCTGCCGGCTTACCATGATCTTCATACAACAATCGGCAGGGAAATGGGCGAGAAGTTTAACCGGGACTGCATGGAAGTCACCGATGAGGTCTTTGAGAGCCCGGCCTCCATTGTCTTTGATGAGGCGGAAAACAGAATGCACACAATTAAAGCGGTAATGGCAGCGGTCATTGCAGGCGTTTAATTCATATATCCTACAAGAGGTTGATTTGCGCATGAAAAAACGTTATCTGGTGTTAAGTGACGGCACCGTTTTCGAGGGCCTCGCCTTTGGAGCGGATGTTGAAACGGTCGGCGAGCTGGTATTTACAACCGGCATGAACGGCTATATTGAGACCCTGACGGATCCGTCCTACTACGGACAGATTGTTCTTCAGACTTATCCTCTCATCGGCAACTATGGAATTATTGAGGATGACTTTGAGGGAAACTGTTACGTCAAAGGCTACGTGGTCCGTGAATGGTGTGAGCATCCATCCAACTTCCGTTGCCAGTATGATCTCGACAAGTTTCTGAAGGATCGTGGCATTCCGGGAATCTATGGTCTCGACACCCGCCATATCACTAAAATTATCCGTGAGGAGGGCGTTATGAACGCCACCCTATGTGATGAGGTCCCGGAGGATCTCACCGCAGTTAAAAATTATGTCATCAAGGATGCCGTCCCGACGGTTACCACCAAAGAACAGTGGATCAGTCCGGCGGTCGGCGAAGAAAAATATAAGGTTGCGCTTCTCGACTATGGCGCGAAGAAAAACATCATCCGCGAACTTTCCAAACGTGGATGTGAGGTTACGGTTCTTCCGGCTTCCACTTCTGCAGAGGAAGTTCTTGATCTGAATCCGGACGGCATTATGCTGTCCAACGGCCCTGGAGATCCGGCCGATGCAACCTATCAGATTGAGCAGATCCGTAAGCTGCTCGGAAAGAAACCTCTCTTTGGAATCTGCCTTGGCCATCAGCTGACAGCTATTGCCACCGGCGGCAGAACCGAAAAAATGAAATACGGCCACCGTGGTGTCAACCAGCCGTGCCGTGATGTCAAGGGAACCCGCACCTGGATTACCAGCCAGAACCACGGGTATGCTGTTGTATCTGACAGTGTCAAAAATGGAGAGGTTCGATTCATCAACGCCAACGACAACACCTGTGAGGGAATTGACTATCCGAACTACAATGCGTTTACCGTACAGTTCCATCCGGAGGCAAATTCCGGACCTCACGATACTGAATTTTTATTCGATCGTTTTATTTCTATGATGGGAGGTCACGAGAATGCCGCGGAATAAAGATATTAAGAAGGTTCTCGTCATCGGTTCCGGTCCCATTGTCATCGGCCAGGCCGCAGAGTTTGACTATGCGGGAGCACAGGCCTGCCGCATCTTAAAAGAGGAGGGCGTCAATGTCGTTCTCGTCAACTCCAACCCGGCAACGATCATGACCGACAAGGCCATGGCAGATGAGATCTACCTGGAACCTCTTACCGCTGAAACCGTTAAACGGATTATCTTAAAAGAAAAACCGGATTCTCTTCTCGCCGGACTCGGCGGACAGACCGGTCTGACCATATCTATGCAGCTCGAAAAAGAGCATTTCCTGTCGGACCATGGTGTCCGGCTCATCGGTACTAACGTTGAGGCTATCGACCGCGCAGAGGACCGTGAGCTCTTCAAAGAGACCATGCAGGAAATCGGTGAACCGACCGTTCCCTCGGACATTGCCGAGAGCCGCGATGAGGCGTTCCGGGTTGCCCATGAAATTGGTTATCCGGTTATTATCCGCCCGGCATTCACACTCGGTGGTGCCGGCGGCGGTATTGCCAACAACGATGAAGAGATGGAACTCATTACCCATACCGGTCTTGATGCCTCTCCTATTCACCAGATCCTCGTTGAAAAGTGTATTTCCGGATGGAAGGAAATTGAGTTCGAGACCATGCGTGACTACGCCGGCAACGTTATTGCCGTGTGCTGCATGGAGAACTTTGACCCGGTCGGCATTCACACCGGCGATTCCATTGTCGTTGCTCCGGCTCAGACTCTGTCTGACAAGGAGTACCAGATGCTCCGTTCCGCGTCACTGAATATTATCAGTGCCCTGAACATTGTCGGCGGCTGTAACTGTCAGTTCGCCCTGAATCCGGACAGCTTTGAATATTCGGTCATTGAGGTTAACCCTCGTGTATCCCGTTCTTCCGCTCTGGCTTCCAAGGCGACCGGATACCCCATTGCCAAGATCACAACCAAGATTGCTCTTGGATATAACCTTGACGAGATTACCAATGATATCACCGGCAAGACCTGTGCCTGCTTTGAGCCGACACTCGACTACATTGTCTGCAAAATCCCGAAATGGCCGTTTGACAAGTTCCAGAATGCCAGCCGCCAGCTCGGCACACAGATGAAGGCAACCGGTGAGGTCATGTCCATCGGCAGCTGCTTTGAGATGTCTCTGATGAAGGCGGTCCGCGGCTGTGAAATCAAGATGGAAACTCTGAACCGTGACCCGAAGAGCGATGTACCGGTACGGGAACGCCTGAAATCTCAGGATGACTACCGTCTGTTCACAATTTTTGAAGCCCTTAAATCCGGTGTGACTCCGGAAGAAATTCACGAGATTACCAAGATTGATAACTGGTTCCTCTATAAACTGCTGAACCTGGTCAACTTCGAAAACGAACTCAAAGGCGGCCTGACCCAGGCCTTGTATGAGCAGGGCAAACGCTATGGCTACCTGGACAAGTCACTCTGCGAACTGTCCGGCGTCAGCTCTCTGGAAGAGGCAGGAATTGTTCCTAAAGACGCCTCTTACAAGATGGTTGATACCTGTGGCGCTGAGTTCGATGCGGTAACTCCGTACTTCTATTCCACTTATGATGACTATTGCGAGGCCCGCCACTTCCAGAAGAGCGGCAAGCCCACCATCATGGTACTTGGATCCGGCCCGATCCGCATTGGACAGGGCATTGAGTTCGACTACTCCTCGGTACACTGCGTCTGGACCCTGAAGGAACTGGGCTACGACGTTGTCATTGTTAACAACAACCCTGAGACTGTATCTACTGACTACGACACCGGCGACCGGCTGTACTTCGAGCCGCTGAACCCGGAAGATGTCATGAATATCATCAAGGTTGAAAAGCCGATCGGCGTCGTTGTTGCCTTCGGCGGCCAGACCGCAATTGGTCTGACAAAGTTCCTCGATGAGAACGGCATTACCATTCTCGGAACCTCTGCAGAGGGAATCGACCTCGCTGAGGACCGTGAGAAGTTCGATGAACTCCTCGAAAAATTCAACATTTCCCGTCCGAAGGGCGCCGGTGTTCTCACCATGCAAGAGGCTCTGGATGAAGCCCATAAACTTGGCTATCCGGTTCTTCTCCGTCCGTCCTATGTTATCGGCGGTACGAATATGAAGATTGTCCACGACGACAAGGAAGTTCAGATCTACATGAACAAGATCCTGTCGCAGGGCATTGATAACCCGGTTCTTGTCGACAAGTACATGCAGGGACCGGAACTTGAAGTTGACGTTATTTCCGACGGTCATGACATCCTGATTCCAGGTGTCATGGAGCATATTGAGCGTGCCGGTGTTCATTCCGGAGACTCCATCGCCGTATATCCGCCCTATAACATCAACGACAAGATGATGGACACCATTGTCCGTCAGTCCACAAACCTGGCGCTGGCTCTTGGCACCAAGGGCCTGGTCAATATCCAGTACCTTATTTACGGCGGAAAGCTGTACGTCATCGAGGTTAACCCGCGTGCATCCCGTACAGTACCCTACATTTCCAAGGTAACTGGTGTTCCGATGGTCGACCTCGCTTCGAGAGTTATGCTCGGCGAGCCGCTGAAGTCGCTCGGGTACGGCACTGGACTCTACAAGACTCCTCCTTATGTTGCTGTCAAAGTTCCAGTATTCTCATTTGAAAAACTCATGGATGCCAACTCTTACCTCGGTCCGGAGATGAAATCTACCGGTGAGGTTCTCGGTGTCGGCAAGGACATCAATGAGGCACTCTTCAAGGGCTTAACTGCTTCCGGACGTCATATCAAGACTCCTACTACTGCTGGCGATATAGGTGTTCTTCTTTCCGTTGAACGCCACGACGACGTAGAACTCATCAGTCTTGCCAAGCAGCTGGAAGATCTCGGTTTCAAGATCTATGCTACGGAAGATACTGCCAACCACATTGAGCCTCTGGGAATTGACGTGGTTCATCTCAAGAAAGACATTGGCGAGGACCAGGAACGTATTTTTAAACTCATGGAAGACGGCAAGATCAGCTTTATTGTCTATACCGGCGCACTGATGGACGACTCTGTCTATGACTATATCGCCCTGAGCCGGAAAGCACTTCTGCTCAACATTCCGTGCTTTACTTCCATGGATACTGCACTGGCTACGGCAGACATCATTGCCAGCCACTTTACGCAGGAGAATACCGAACTTGTCGATATTAACCATATGAGAAAATCCCGCGAGGTCTTCCAGTTCGATAAGATGGAAGGCACCGGCGACGACTATATCTTTATTGAAAACTTCAAGAATGAGATTACCTGTCCGGAATCTCTTGCACTGAAGATGTGCAACCGCCACTACGGTGTTGGTGGAGACGGACTGGTTCTCATTGAAAAATCCGATGTTGCTGACGCGAAGATGAGAATTTTCAACCGCGACGGTTCTGAGGGTATGATGGCCGGAAACAGTATCCGTTCTGTCGGAAAATATCTGTACGATAATGGTTATGTCCACTC
>CAYRKX010000029.1:20563-28596 GCA_964425185.1 uncultured Eubacteriales bacterium | reverse complement strand
TTTTGAGGCCGTGTGGTACAAGATGTTTTTGAGGTTGTACTACAACTGGCCGTAGAGGACCCATGTAGTACAAGCTTGGTGAAAAAATTAGTACCACACACCCCAGATTTAGGGCTGTGTGGTACACGCAGCGCCGCTTCACGCCGCCGCAATCAAATCACTAAAAAACTTGACATACTCGTCATGTCCAGCCATTATCATCAGCTCCGGATGAAACTGCGTGGCCAGGAAAAACTTGCAGGTTTTCAGAACCATGCCCTCGGGAAGACCGTCTTCCGAGCGCGCAACGACCTGCAAATCCCGTCCAACTTTTTTAACACCCTGGTGGTGTGCCGAGTTGACGTAGAACACGCCAGAACCGCCAATGGCTTTAGACAACAGGTTTCCGGGTTCTACCGTAATATTATGATAAGAGACCATCTTAGTGGCCGGATCCCTGTGGTTTACTTTCGTCCCCAGCTGTGACGGCAAATCCTGGTACAGCGTGCCGCCCTGAACTACGTTCAGCATCTGGAAACTCCGGCAGATAGCGAGCGTCGGCTTGTTCTCGCGAATAGCCTCTTTCATGAGCGTGGAGTCAGACAAATCCCGCTTATCATCGACTGTCTCCAGTTTAGGATCCGGCTTTTCTCCATACATGGCGGGGTTAATATCAGCACCGCCTGTCATGACCAGTGCGTCAACAGTATCCAGTGCTTTTTTCGCATCACTGGCGGTTTTGACTTCTGGCAGCATGACAACATCGCCGCCGGCACGTCGAATGGCATTGGCATAAGTCATATTGCTGGTCTGGTCTGTCTTGTTATTCCAGGAAATGCCGACTTTAGCTTTCGGCAGCAGACACGCCCAGACCGACACGGCCCCTGTGCAGGCGAGCATGCACACGGCAAGGATTGTGGATAACAAAACAGATACAAATTTTTTCATGGAGAAGACTCCTTTCACGGTTTGAACCAGGTCCTGGCTTTGAAACTATATGTCTTTATTATAAATCTCAGTCCGGCAGAGCAAAAGACCGCAAATCGTGCAGGGGCAGAGAAAACGCACATTATGTTATAATAGAGCGACCCAATTTTCAGAAAGAAGGATTGAATGAGAGAAAAAATCAAGAACATTCACTGGCTTCGGATGCTGGTTTACGTCCTCGGGCTCATCATTCTGGCGGCCGGCATCACCCTCAACGCGAAGACGAATCTCGGCATGTCGCCGGTCATCTCCATTCCCTTCGCCATCTCTCAGCTGGTGCCCATTAAGTTCAGTGTTATGACGTTTATTTACTACGTTTTTCTGATTGTGCTGCAGTGGATTATGCTGCGGAAGGATTTCCAGCATATCCAGTGGCTGCAGATTGTCTCGAGTCTTATCACCAGCGGGTTCATTCAGGTCTTTGAAGATGTCCTGCCGAATTTCCACGCAACGGCGCTGCGCTGGATTTTCCTGATTGTGGCCATTGCTCTGACCGGAATTGGCGCTTCTCTGGTTGTCGGCATGCACTATGTTCCAAACCCCGCAGACGGGTTTGCGTCGGTTCTTGGCATGAAACTGAAAAAGAGTTTTGGCTTTGGAAAAAACGTCCTTGACTTCAGCAGCATTGCCATCTCCATTGCTCTGGGTCTGATTTTTACCCACCATCTTCTGGGCATTGGCTGGGGCACCATTGTCGGCATGGTTCTTACCGGCCGCGTCGTTGCCTGGTTCCAGCCGGTCTCTAACAAAATCTTTGAGAAGGTATCGAAATAATGGAATACTTCACGTTAAATAACGGCGTTAAAATGCCGGCCCTGGGGCTCGGCACCTATAAAATCAAGGGCGACCCCGCACAGACTGAACAGGCAGTACACGATGCCCTCAATGCGGGCTACCGCCTGTTTGATACCGCCGCCATGTACGGCAACGAGGGAGAGCTGGGCGCAGCGCTGAAAAGTGCGGATATTCCCAGAGAAGATCTCTTCCTGACCACGAAAGTCTGGTTCACCAATTTTGAGGAGGAGGCCTGCCGTCAGAGCCTGGAAAATTCGTTCCGCCTGCTGCAGACCGACTACCTGGACCTCGTCCTGCTCCACTGGCCCTACGGCAATGTCTACACAGCCTGGCGCGTCCTGGAGGAGTACTACAAGGAGGGCCGCATCCGGGCCATCGGCGTCTCCAATATGTCTCCTTACCGTCTGGTCGATTTAGTAAAATTTAACGAAATTGTACCGGCTGTTGACCAGGTGGAAACTAACCTGTATTGTCAGCGTCAGGACTGGCACAAATGGTATGAAAAATACCATGTTGTCCACCAGGCCTATGCGCCGCTCGGCCGCGCCAAGCTTAAAGAGGCAGCACAGGAGCCGGTCGTGCAGAACTTGATGAAAAAGTACAACAGGTCAGCTGCCCAGATTGTGCTGAGATTCCTTATTCAGTGCGGAATTTCGGCTATTCCAAAGTCCACTCACAGGGAACGCATAGAGAAAAATGTGAAGCTTTTTGACTTTACACTAGATGAGGTGGAATTAGAGTCTCTTCAGGCACTAGACAGAAAAACGCCCCAGGTCGGAAGACCTGAGGATGCTAAGTGGGTGGAGGAGTTTATTAATTAAAGCTGGTCCGGTAGAGCGGGATGACATTTATGACCGGTTCTTCGTAGGGGTGAACCGCCTTGACAGCTTCTATGGTCTCGTCAACTTTTTCCGTGTAAACTGTGACTTCCACCTTGACTTCCGGCTCGGAACTGATTTCGCCGGTCTCCCCGATGTACGGGTGAGTTCCTTCCAACGGACGCCAGGTTCCGGTCACTTCATAATAAGACAGGCAGCTGTCGTAATTGCCGATATGCCCCGCATCCACTTTTTGCAGTGCCTTCTGCAGCGGCTTTAAGTGGGTTGCGGGGATAAATATTTCCATTTTGCAGTACTTAAATTCCATTCTGATTCTCCAGCTGTTTCTTTACCAGTTTTCGAAATGACTCAGTAAACCGTTCGTCATCTTCTGTTGTCCGCTTCCGCGGTCCTTTCAGATGATGTTTGGAATGAGCCCGTCTGGCTTTCTGCGACACGGCACGTTCCGCCAGAAGTCCGTCGATATTCTGGTCAGTATACCAGCGTCCGGACTGGTGGATGGCGGCCGCTCCCTTGCCCAGAGCTAAAGCCGCTACGCCGTAATCCTGTGTGACAACAATGTCACCGCGGTGGGCCCGGTTAATTAATGCCAGGTCGACGGCGTCTTTTCCGGCACCAATAATCTTGATTTCGCTGTAACTGGAATGCAGAACATGGTTGGTGTCACAGAGCAGAGTAACCGGTATCTGGTTCTCTTGGGCCACTGCTTCCACCTGCCGCACAACGGGGCAGGCGTCAGCATCGACAAAAATTCGCATATTAATCACCCTGGAAAGTTTACTTTCTCTACTGGTTTAGTATAATTAATAGTAACTAATTGAGCACAAACAGGCAATGGAGAGAGGTTATGAAACTCTATTATACAAAAAGCGGTGTGGGAGACCCCATCGTTCTGGTCCACGGAAACGGCGAAGACCATCGAATTTTCCGCGAGACCGTAGAGATGCTGGAAAAACAGTATACCTGTTACGCCGTGGATTCCCGCGGCCATGGTAAAAGTCCAAAAGTCAAAGAATTCCATTACGACGACATGGCGGACGACATGGTAGAGTTCCTGGACGACCTGGACCTTGAGAATGTTACGTTCTTCGGGTTCTCGGACGGTGCCATCATTGGTATCTTAACCGCATTGAAAACCGACCGGATCAGCCGGCTGGTACTTTGCGGGGCTAACCTGTCACCCGACGGCATTAAACCTTCCGTACATCGCCTGTTGAAAGCGGCCTATTTCTTCACCAGAGACAAAAAAATTAAACTCATGCTGGAAGAACCGCACATTACGGACGAACAGCTCATGAGCATTAAGGCGAAGACGCTGGTGCTCGCAGGGGAGAACGACATGATCCGCGAGGAGGAGACAGAGCACATTGCTGACATCATTCCCGATGCTGACCTGCAGATTATCCCCGAACATACGCATGTAAGTTACGTTGTCCACGAACCACGGGCTGCTATAGAGTTCCTGGCGTGGACCAATCCAGAAGGAGGTTCCCATGGCTGATATTATCGCAAAAAACATTGACAATGTGGTGGACTCCATCTGTGCCGATATCTCCAAAAACTCCGGCTGGGCGATTGACAAATTAAACGTCCACGCACAGCCGAATTACAATATCATTGTCGACATTATCCACAAGTTGTTCCGCATTGTTTATCCCGGGTACTACATTGACCATGTTTACCAGTCGTTTAATGTACGGACTACGGTGGCTACAGTTACGGAGGATGTCGCGTATTATCTCAACCAGCAGGTCGCCCTGGCGCTTCGGTTTGACAAGGACTACCAGAGGGCGTCCCAGGATGAGGTGGATACCCGCGCACAGGAAATTACCGTCGAGTTTATGAAGGAAATTCCCAAAATCCGGGAATATCTGGAGACCGACGTGCAGGCACTGTTTGATGGAGACCCTGCCGCCAACAGTACAGACGAAATTATTATTGCGTACCCCGGACTGTATGCTATTTCTACATACCGGTTTGCGCATGAACTTTATATTCGCAATGTGCCCATTATTCCGCGTATTATGACAGAACACGCACACTGCGAGACCGGCATTGACATCAACCCGGGTGCAACCATTGGAAAGTATTTCTTTATTGACCATGGTACGGGTATTGTTGTCGGTGAGACCACACACATTGGTAACCATGTAAAGCTGTACCAGGGCGTTACCCTTGGAGCGCTGTCAACCTCTGGCGGACAGTCGCTGCACAATGTCATTCGTCATCCGACCATCGAAGATAACGTAACGATTTACTCCAATGCCTCAATTCTTGGTGGTGAGACGGTAATTGGCGAAGGCTCCGTCATTGGCGGTTCTGTCTTCCTGACCCGCTCGGTTCCGCCGCATACGAAAGTCTATGCGAAGAGCCAGGAGCTGCACTTCAACAAGAACAAGCAGGCGGAAGAAAGCGCGGTAGATACAGACCAGGCGTGGTTCTACATTATCTGACACTGGAACCGCAGGATTTATCGGAAATCAAGATGCTCATATATGACAGAAGGCCCGGGAGGATTTCCTCCCGGACCTTCTGCCGTTCCAGTGAAAGTTTATAGATGAAAGGATGTAGAAGTAATCAAAATGAAGGGATGCTTCTCTTACAGGAGGGAAGCAACATATGCGTCAACTTCCGCCATGTCTGTGGTTGGCTCAAAACGTTTAACCACATTGCCGTCACGGTCAACGATGAACTTGGTGAAGTTCCATTTGATTTTCGGGTTGTTCTTATAATCTTTGTCCTGAGTCTTGAGAAGAGCTTTCATGGCAAGTGCCTTCGGACCTTTTCCGAAGCCCTCAAAGCCCTGCTGGCTCTTGAGATAAGTGTAGAGCGGAAGCTCATTCTCGCCGTTGACATCGGACTTCTTCATCTGCGGGAACTGGGTGTGATACTTCAGAGTGCAGAAATGGTGAATTTCCTCATCGGTTCCCGGTGCCTGATCCTTAAACTGGTTGCAGGGGATGTCGACAATTTCCAGTCCTTTGTCATGGTACTTCTCATACATGTTCTCAATTTCCTCGTACTGAGGAGTAAAGCCGCAGCCTGTTGCGGTGTTGACAATCATAATAACTTTGCCTTTGTAGTCGGCAAGGTCGAGGGTGTCTCCGGTACCTGTGGTGAGTTTGTAATCATAAATGGACATAGTGTGGACCTCCTGGTAATTTTATGTATTTGAGCGGATGTGAACTTGTGGTATTTTAATGACAGTCCGGCCGGCTCTGTCAGGCTTCTTTCTCTTTCCTGATTACCGTCCTATTGACTACAATTAAATTGTACACAACCGAATTAAAAAAGCAAGTCTTTTCTGAAATTTTTTCTCCCGGATTTTGTCCGGCGATTTGCTTTGATGTGTCTCATATTAGCGGTCCTTTATGACTTTTGTATGACTTTCTGTTACTTTTTTAACAAAGACATGGTATCCTGAAGGCATCCGAAAAATCACTGCTTTTAGTGGGAAACAGAATAGGAGAATAGTTATGGTGATTTTAGTTATTAACTGCGGGAGTTCCTCGCTGAAATTCCAGCTCATGGACATGAGCAATGAGTCGGTTCTGGCAAAGGGACTCTGCGAGCGAATTGGGGCCGGCGGTCATATTAAATATGATGGCAATGGTGAAGCGGTGGACAAAGACGTGGACTTTCCAGATCATGTTGCCGCGTTCAATGAAGTTAAGAAACTGCTGACGGAGGGCAGCACCAAAGTTGTGGACCAGGACGGCATAGATGCTATTGGTCACCGCGTAGTTCAGGGCGGTGACATCTTCCAGCACAGCGTCATCATAGATGATTCGGTAGAGGAGGCCATCAATTCGCTGGCACCGCTCGCCCCTCTGCACAACAAGGCCCATCTTCAGGGCATTGATGCGGCAAGGACCGCGTTCGGTGAAGACATTCCGCAGGTTGCGGTTTTCGATAACGCATTTCACAGTACCATGCCGCAGAAAGTGTATACCTATCCGCTGCCTTATGAATTCTTAGAAAAGTATAAGGTCAGAAAGTATGGATTCCATGGGACCTCGCATCGCTACGTAAGTTCCAAGCTGCATGAGCTTCACCCCGAGTACCGCAAGGTCATTACGTGTCACCTCGGTAACGGGTCATCGCTGTGCGCCATTCTCGACGGCGAGAGCATAGACACCACCATGGGCCTGACGCCGCTCGGCGGGTTTATGATGGGGACGCGCTCCGGCAACGTAGACCCGGCAATTATTCCGTACCTGCAGAAACAGGCAGGCTACACTCCGGATGAAATTGACGAAATTCTCAACAAGAAGTCTGGGTTCCTCGGTGTTTCCGGCGTTTCCGGCGATGTACGGGACGTAGAAAAAGCCGCAAAGAAAGGGAATCTCCGCGCCCAGCTGGCGATTGACATCTTTACCTACCAGGTCGCCAAGCTCATAGCGTCCTTCACTGTGTCGCTGCACGGTCTGGATGCACTGGTCTTTACCGCGGGCATTGGCGAGAACGATGCAAGGATTCGCCGCGCCATCTGTGCCCAGCTTGACTACCTGGGAGTTCAGATTGACGGGCTGAGAAACGACCACGTTCCGCACGGTGTACCGGCGAAAATCCACGCACCGGGGTCCAAAGTGGGAATCTATGTTATTCCGACCAATGAAGAGCTGACCATTGCGCGGGACACACGGGACCTCGTCGATATTATTCGTGATCCTGCGGATGAGATTGATCAGACGGAAGTGCTGTATAACCATATTGAGGGGTGAGATGCGGGCTGGAACATCATCCCTGTTCGACAGGCTAGGGTGGCTTCCCTCATGATCCGCCAGTACTTGTCACACTTGTGTAACAAATTATTCATAATTTCCTTGAAATCTCCCGGAGCTTGGAATATCATTGTTAGCATAAGCTAACTAAAATGCAGCTTGATGGGTTAGAGATGAAGGAGAATTAATATGAAACGCGTAATTGCAGTTGTTATGGCCGCGTTAATGGCGCTCTCTGTATTTGCATTCAGTGCTGTTGCCGCAGCAAAGAAGGATATTCCAGACGGTGAGTACCAGGTTGAGGTCGCCGAGTGGAAGGCAGATGAGGATTCCAATTCCCATGCACAGATGATTGAGCAGGTTGCGGACCTCAGTGTCAAAAACGGCGTTCGTACCATTACCCTGAAAACCAAGGGTTACACCATGCCAAAGGACAACCCCATGAAGTCCTACATTAAGAGCATGAGAGTCAAGGGCGCAGACGGCAGGTATTTTGAAGCCACGCCGGTCGGCACCAACTCCTCAGGGTACCCTGCAGCATATACCTTCGTTCTTCCGAGCGATGATGATGTCATTCCTTTCCAGCAGCAGTCCATGCTGAAACTGGGAAGCCTTGAGACTGGCAGTGCCCATGGCCGCGGCGGCTATGTAGACATGCGTCTCAAAATTTACTACGATACACTTGTTCCCAAGGGACAGAAAGTAGACG